>NZ_JACHVA010000133.1 GCF_014230055.1 Puniceicoccus vermicola
GAGAGCTCCTTTTCGCTGCGACCGGGCCTGACCTCGAAGACCCGATTGTTGCCGAGGTCGCAGAAGGTGGTGCAAAAGCGGTTCTTTTTGCCCAGGGTATGCTCGTCGATTCCGAGCATCCGGGGGCAATCCCGGTTGGAACGTTTGCGCACCTCCAGCTCGGTGTGCTGGTGATAAATCCGTTCGACCGTAGCCTGCCCGATTCGCTCCCTCTTGGCCAAAGTGCTCGCGCAGATCCCGTCTTCGTGGCGCTGGTGGACTTCCTTGCGAAAGAGCTCCGAGCTCTGGCGATAAGGACGGATGCCCGGAAGCGTGGGAAGGAAACTCCGCTTGCACCTCCAGCACCAGAAACGGCGGGTGTGCACCAACAAAAAAGTTGAACGAACATAACCACTTCGATGACGCACCTTCCGAAGATAACGGCCCTTACTGCGCGGCCCCGGGGCCGCGCAGTAAGGGCATCTCTCAGGCTCCCTCTCCAGAACCGCCTCCAACTCGTCCAAATCCGATTTGCATCGCTGCGAGATCACTTCGTAGCCTGCTATTCCTGTTAGGTTATTCATTGGGGACATGATGGTCTTTGCCCCTCATGTCCCCAAACTTTGAGGAAGACCGTCTCATGAACCCCGAACGAGCGAAGCATGCCCTGCGTAGCCCAACGGGCGAAGCACGGGCTTTTTGCTACGTTTACGTTCTTCGCAGCATCAACCAGCCTGATCAGACCTACATAGGATTCTCACGAGATCTCCGCGAGCGGTTTCATCGCCACAACCAAGGCGATAGTCCTCACACCGCAAAGTTCCGACCTTGGGAACTCGTTTCCTATTTTGCTTTTTCCTCCAAGGAAACCGCGATTGCCTTTGAGAACTACCTAAAATCCCATTCCGGAAAAACGTTTGCCAAAAAGAGTTTATTTTCCCAGTTCCGTAACCTCGAATAGCCCCCAATGCCCCGAAAAGTTGAAAACATCCTGGATGTCGATTATTTTCCCTCAACTTTCAGATTCAATGTTTCGGACTTCGCACGTATTCACAAATCTCCTTCCCTTTTTCGCCTTCGCACGGCTTCCCCTCGCGGCGTTGGCTCTCATAACGGGAGTCCTCTTTCTTCCGCAGTCGGCTAAAGCCGTTGACTGGCAAGGTGACCCGGCAATCGCCTTAGCCGTTGGGCAATCGGATATACTCGACGGCGTGCAGCGCCCGACCCATTTTTCGGCAGAAGTGCGGGCACGGAATTTCACTCGTCTCCATCTCACTCCCGTTGCTGGAGCTGGATTCTCGAGCGATGAAGCATCCTTTCTCTATGCAGGGATGTACGCCGATATTTGGATACTGGATTGGTGGGCGATCACCCCGGGATTCGCTCCGGGCTTCTTCAACTCTGGCGACACGCTGAAGCTGGGGAGCAACCTCGAATTCCGAAGCAGCATTGAAACCTCCGTCCGATTCAAGAAGGGCATCCGCATCGGGCTTAGCTTTTCCCACATCTCCAATGGCGGAATTTCTCATAAAAATCCCGGGACAGAGTCTTGGTCTTTCGTATGTATCTTTCCGATATTCGGGAAGTAGCTCCCCCCCCCTCAATCCAGACCATGGGCCGTCTTTCCTATAGGGATAACCTCGATTAAACCCAAGGTTTTCGATACGGATGAAGGATGGTCAGTTGGATCTATCTACTCATCTCGGTCGTCGCCGAAGCCTCCGGAACTGCAGCTCTGGTTGCCAGCAAAGGGTTTACCCGTCCGCTGCCTACCGCCTTAATGATCTGCAGCTATGTCGGAGCTCTCTTCTTCCTGTCCCTGACGATTCGAACCATTCCCGTCGGTGTAGCCTACGCCGTCTGGTGCGGGATCGGCATCGTTCTGATCTCCCTGATCGCCTGGATTTTCTTCGGCCAAAAACTAGACTCTCCCGCAATCCTCGGGATCACCTTCATCGTCATCGGAGTCGTCATCCTTAACGCCTTCTCCAAGGCGACGCTGCACCATTAATGGGGAGGACCGTCTGCCGTAAGATGCAGCTTCAGCAAACGGATGCGATGGATGGGGCCGATACGCTGTGGCAGCCGATCCTACAAGTAGCCGCTCAGCTTTAGCTGCGCGGTCCTGCGGTCACGGGAGGTCCTCACGGGGAGACCGTCCGGAAATTCGCAATGGGGGCAGCTGAAGCTACTCCCCTACTACATCCGCTCAGCTGTAGCTGCGCGGTCCTGCGGTCACGGGAGGTCCTCACGGGGAGACCGTCCGGAAATTCGCAATGGGGGCCGCTGAAGCTCCTCCCCTACTACAATCCTCTCAGCTGTAGCAAACGCTCTTTACAGGCGCGGGGGACAGCGCGGCAGCCGATCCCAGTGATAAAGGAGATTCGCTGGGCAGGCCAATTCTCCGGCAACTCGATCCGTTTGATAGAAACCCACTGCTCCCGATCCGCTGGGCAGGTATGACCGAAGCCTCCTAGTCTACTTCCCTTTCAGCAATTCACCAATCCACCTTCGGTGGGGGCCGGACAGGGGTTCCTCTGCCAAGGCATCGAGAGAGACCCATCGCAGGCCCGCCTTTTTGGAAATCCGTCCCGGTTCGGGGACGACGTGGAACCACTCGGTGATCGACTCGTTACCGATGCCCCGTTTGCGCTTCGCGAAGGGGGTTGGGTCGGGCTTCCACGATTCAGGGAGGTCGGTCAACTCGGGGAGTTCCAGCATTCCGGCGAGCCGTTTGGCCGTCGCAGGAATCTCTCGCAGCAAGACGGTCTTTCCTCGGACGGCCCAGGCACGCCGAACGGTTTTCTCGGTCTTCTTCGCTTTGACAATTCTTGGCAGCTCTCCAGCGATCCCTTGAGCGGCGCCGTGACAATGCTGCACCAGTGGACAGATCGTGCAGAGGGGTGAACGCGGAAGGCAGACCACCGCACCCAGCTCCATCATTGATTCGTTATGCCGTCCTGGATGGTCCCGGTCGAGAAACTCTTCGGCTAGCGGCCCGAAGGCTTTGACGGCTTCGCCGGATGCCTTCCAAGTGGTCTCATCCGCCGAGAGGCGTGCCAGCACTCGGACGACGTTGCCGTCGACAACTGCGGCGGGCAGCCCTTGGGCGATACTGGTGATCGCAGCCGCCGTGTAGCCGCCAATACCGGGCAGCTCCCGCCATCCCGCCAAATCATCTGGAATGCCCTCTTCGACGATCCTTTTGGCAAGCTTGTGTAGGTTTCGGGCGCGCGAGTAATACCCGAGTCCCTGCCAGAGTCCGAGGACCTCCCCTTCTTCGGCAGCCGCCAGCTCCGCGAATCCCGGGAAAGTGGTCACCCACTTCTCAAAATACGGCAAGACGGTCGAAACCCGAGTCTGCTGTAGCATGAACTCCGAGACGACGGTCCGATAGACCGTTGTCTCGGTGCGCCACGGCAGAACCCGTGCGTTCTTTCCAAACCAGCGAGCCAGATCCTTCCGGGCCGCGGGCAGGTCCGCATTAGCCCAACGAGGCAAGCAGTCGTTCGATTTCGGCACGCTTCCGCTCGTTTTCTTCGAGTTGACGGCGAGCCCCCTCCACGACGGCTTCCGGGGCCTTATCAACGAAGGAAGAGTTTTCCAGACGCTTACGGGTCCCCATGATCACCTTGTCGAGCTTCGCAAGTTCCTTGTTCAACCGATCCTGTTCCGCTTCGACGTCGAGAGAAGAACTCAGATCGAGATGGAAAGTCCCCAGAGGCGTGACAATCGCCGGAGCGCCATCGGGAGACTCACTGACCGTCTCGATATCGGAAAATCCGCCAAGCGCTTCGATAACGCCGAAGACTTCGCGGGCATCGCCGTCGAGGGTGAGCGTCGACTCTTCGACCATGATCTTCACATCCTTCTTATTGCTCAGTTGGTAGTCAGCCTTGAGAGAACGCAACAAGGTCACCGCCTCACGGATCTCGTCGACTTGGGCCACGGCCCCACGGTCGAGTTTCAAGCCGGCTTCGCCGAGAGCATTCTCCAGCTCGTCCGAGGTCATCGGAAGAGCATCCTGAATGTGACTTCCTTTCTCGCCGAATCCAAGCAAGTGCCAGAGCTCTTCGGTGATGAACGGACAAAACGGGTGCAGGAGAAGCAGAGTCTGACGCAGGATCAGATCCTGAATGGCCAGACAAGTCGCCTGCGCATCCGGATTCCGAACCTTGCCCTTCGACACCTCGACATACCAGTCACAGAAATCATTCCAGAAGAAGGAATAAATGTGCTGGGTGATTCCGCTGAAGGAATACGCTTCGTATGCCTCATCGACCATGCGAATCGTGTCGAGCAAGCGGCCGAGAATCGATTGATCCTGCAGGTCGAGCTGCTCGGTGTCGATCCGGCCCAACAGTTCGGGCACCGAATGGACGGCTTCCACCGAACCGGACATCTGGCGGAAACGGCATGCGTTCCACAACTTATTGCAGAAATTACGACCGAGAACCACGCGCTCGTTGCTAAAGCGGATGTCTTGCCCCTTCGGCGCGATACTCATGATCCCGAAGCGGAGACCATCGGCCCCAAACTCTTTGATCAGGTCGAGCGGGTCGGGAGAGTTCCCGAGGGATTTCGACATTTTGCGCCCATCGAGGTCGCGAATGATGCCCGTAAAATAGACATCGCGGAACGGGATGCGTTCCTTGATCTCCTCGACAGTCAGAGTCTTCTTTTCCTCTCCCGCGAACTCGAGCCCGGCCATAATCATGCGGGCGACCCAGAAGAAGATGATGTCCGGACCCGTGACGAGAGCCGAGGTCGGATAAAAGCTCTGATATCCCTTTTGAGACATTGCTTGCTCATCCGGCCAACCGAGCGTAGCCAGCGGCCAGAGCCAGGAAGAGGCCCAAGTGTCGAGAACGTCGTCGTCCTGTTCCCAGTTCTCGGGATCTTGAGGACCGTCGACGGAAATGTGCCAGTTCGCCGGATCGGAACGATCGGCATCCTTGCGATACCACACTGGGATGCGATGTCCCCACCACAGCTGGCGGCTGATGCACCAGTCGCGAATATTTTCCAACCAGTGCAGGTAGGTCTTCTCCCAACGCTCGGGGAAGAACCGAATGTGGCCGTCGCGAACAGCGGCCTTCGCCTCCTCCACTTTGGGATATTTCAGGAACCACTGCTCGGACAGGCGAGGCTCGATCGGCACATCGGCCCGCTCGGAGAACCCAACATTATTTTCGTAGTCCTCCTCACGGATGAGAAGGTCCAGCTCCTTGAGCATGTTCGCGGCCGCCTTGCGGGCTTCGAAGCGATCCATGCCAGCAAACGGCTCGCCGGCGAGTTCGTTGATATGACCATCCGGAGTGAAAACATCGATAACCTCGAGGCCATTACGGTTGCCGATTTCGAAGTCGACCGGATCGTGGGCCGGAGTCACTTTGAGGACCCCCGTTCCAAATTCGCGATCAATCGAATCGTCGGCTACAATCGGAATCGCCGCCTTCGGGAACGGACGCCAGACCTGCTTCCCGATCAAATGCTTGTAGCGCTCGTCCAACGGATGAACGGCAACCCCCGAGTCCCCCATGATGGTTTCCGGACGGGTGGTGGCGATCTCGAGGTATTCCCCCGGAGTATCGACCAGCTCATACCGCATGTAGTAGAGCTTGCTCTTCTGCGGCTTCATGATCACCTCTTCGTCCGAGAGAGCGGTAAGGCTCGCCGGGCACCAGTTGACCATCCGTTTTCCACGGTAAATCATTCCTCGCTCGTAAAGGAGGACAAAGGCCTTGATTACGGCCTTGCTGTAATCCTCATCCAGCGTGTGGACCGTACGATCCCAGTCGCAGGAGGCCCCGAGCTTCTTCAGCTGCTGGAGAATGATGCCGCCGTGCTTGTCGCGCCAGTCGACCGCTTTCTCAAGGAACTTTTCCCGCCCGAGGTCGTGACGGGTCTTCCCTTCTTTCCGCAACTCCCGCTCCACTCGTGCTTGGGTGGCGATGCCTGCGTGGTCGGTTCCCGGCAGCCATAAGGCCGACTGACCGAGCTGGCGGTGACGCCGAATGAGGATATCTTGAATCGTGTTGTTCAGCACGTGCCCCATCGTGAGCACCCCCGTCACATTGGGCGGGGGAATCATGATGGTGTAGGTCTCGTCACCTTCTTCTGCCGCACCCGTGAAGCAGCCGTCCTGCAACCACTCCGCGTACAAGCGGTCTTCAACATCCTGTGGATCGTAAGCTTTGGGAATTTCAGCCATAATAAAAAGCGATCTAGCCTAGCTCCCGGAACAGGAAATCCAAGTGATTTCCTCGCCAATTTCATCGGCCGAATATTTCAAAATTCGGCCCCTTCGCAAATTCCTCACGATTTCTTCTCGACTCCGACCCCTAAAAACCCTTTTTCTCCTCCTTTCAGCAACCTAGCCCAGGTGGCGGAATTGGCAGACGCGATAGACTCAAAATCTGTTTCCCTTTGGGAGTGTGGGTTCGATTCCCACCCTGGGCACCAGCTGATTGCCAGAGACCAGTAAGATTTCAAAGCCCTCTTTTCGGAGGGCTTTTTTCATGCTCCCTGCCTGAGATGTGGGGTTACGGGTTTTCCGCGGGGAGTTGTCTGAGAGGCAGCGTCGACTGGTGAGGAGCTTCCCCCATTTCAGCTCGGCTTCGCTGAGACCGCTCCAACGGGCGAGAGCTGGAAGCTCACGCTACTTTCACGGTTCGTCGGGGTTCCCGCCGAAACTCCGAAGCCACATCCAAAATCGTACCGTGCAGCTTTAGCAAACGGTCTCCCTGGGGACACGGGGCGGAGAGGCAGCGAAATGGGCGCAGCTGAAGCTGCGGCCCTACTTTTCGTCACCGCTCAACTTCGGCTGCGCGGTCCCCTTCTGACGGGCGGAGAGGCAACGCCGGCTGCTGAAGAGCTTCCCCAATTTCAGCTCGGCTTCGCTGAGACCGCTCCAACGGGCGAGAGCTGGAAGCTCACGCTACTTTCACGTTTCGGCGTGGTTCCCGCCGAAACTCCGAAGCCATATCCAAAATCGTACCGTGCAGCTTCAGCAAACGGTCTCACTGGGGACACGGGGCGGAGGGGCAGTGAAATGGGCGCAGCTGAAGCTGCGGCCCTACTTTTCGTCACCGCTCAGCTGCAGCGGCCCCTTCTGGCCGGCGGAGAGGCAACTTCGGCAGCTTAAGCAGCCGGTCCCGGTTCACCTTGATCGTTATTCGATTGGTTTCGGTGCACGAAGTTTCACGGCTGTCAGCCCCAGAAGAGTATCGCTCCCATGGAGATCAATGCGGTGGGGATCCAGAGGGCTACTCCTTGCGCTACCGGGCGCCAGCCTACTTTTTTGAGGATTTGAGGGCTGAGTCCGGTTCCGATGAGGAAGAGAGCTACACTCAGGGTGCGCTGGCTACCGTGGAAGATCATTTGCTCAACGGCCTCGCCTTGAGGCCCGAGCCAGGCGATCGTGGCCATCGCCAGGAATCCGAGAATGAACCAAGGCATGGCTGCCTTGCGGTTGCTGTCCCCGTCTTCGGCTTCGGCTCCGGCCTTTTTCCGGCGATTCCGCACATAGGCAATCGCAAAGACCACTGGCACGATCCACAACGAGCGGGCAAGTTTTACGGTTGTGGCCAGAACCAAGGCTTCCGGACCGTAGGCCAGCCCCGCGCCGACGACCGAACTCGTGTCATGAATGGCGAGTGCCGCCCACCACCCGAATTGGACCTGAGTGAGACCGAAGAGGTGTCCTACAAACGGAAAAAGGAAGAGCGCGATCGCGTTGAGGAGGAAAACCACGCCAATCGCGGTTGCCGTATGGTGAGAACGCGGGCGTAAAACTCCCGAAACTGCCGCGATGGCGCTTCCCCCGCAAATGGCCGTACCGACACTGATGAGGACGCCTGTCTCTCCGGGAACTTTGAACAGCTTTGCCAATCCGATTCCTCCAAGGACAATGACGGTAATCGAAACCAGGGTCACCCCCATCCCATCGATTCCCGCCCGCGCTACGGTTGGGAGGTCAATTCCCGCTCCCAGACCAATGATGGACAGCTGCAACAAACGATGGGCCCAGCCTGTCCAGCGGATTGGATCGCGATTGGCCCCAATCTGGGCAACGAGAATCCCGAGAAGAAGTGAAAGCGCGCCGGTCGCCCCGAAGACAAGCACCCACATCGCCCCGAAAGGAATCATCCACGCCATCGTTCTCTCCTTCACCAATAATCGATCCATGAACGAGAGAATACACTGGAGGAGACGAAGAAGGGTAATCAACGTTTTCGATTTACCATCATTGATTTCTATACATACATAATTCCGGTATGACGACGCAGCTCCCCCGACTGGATCCCGAATGGCTGACCACCTTCCTTGCCATCTCCGAGCACGGCGGGGTTTTGGCCGCCTCACGGGCTCTGCACCTTTCTCAACCTGCTCTTTCCGCCAGGATTCAACGACTGGAGGATGCGGTCGGCCAGAGCCTCTTTCACCGCACCAGCCAAGGGATGACCCTCACGGATGCCGGAAAACGGCTTCTACCCGTAGCCCGGAAGCTCCCGACTCTCCTTCGTGAAGCGCTGGAGACCGTCGACCCCGAAAACACCCTACCGCAAACGGCGCCCCTTCGGCTCTCTGCCAGCTCAACCCTCTCCGATTTTGTCTTCCCCACCCTGATCGCCGAATACGCACGCACCCACGCGATCGCCGGCGTGGAACTGCGCTCAGGCAATACGGATGAAGTTTTGGCCGCGGTCCGGAGTGGTCGAGTCAACCTTGGCGCAGTGGAGGGACTCACCCGCGCGGCCGGACTCCACCTCGAGCCATTTCTCCACGACGAGATCGTTCCCGTCTATTCGCCCGAACACTTATCCAGTGAACTGATTCCCACGGTATCCAAAGCGGTCTCTCTTGAGACGTTACGCCAGCTCCCTTTGCTTTGGAGAGAGTACGGATCAGGGACCCGGCGGGTCATTGAGGATACCCTGAGCCATTCCGGAATCCGCATCCAAACCTTGAAGCCGCAATATGTTTTCGGGAGCACGATGGCTCTCAAGAACGCAGCGCTGGCGGGCCTGGGCATCGCATTTCTCCCGCGGCGGATTCTGCAACAGGAGCTCGCCTTGCACCGACTTTCCATCATGAACACCAAGGGCCTGGAGATTCGACGAACGTTCAGCTGGGTTCTCCCCTCCGGAGATCTTCCACCAGAGCTGCATTCGTTCTATCAGTGGGTTCTCGCCCACTTCCACCAAGACGCCAATGTCTGAGGGGCTGCAACCATACGCCCAAGCGAAGGCCCCCTCTCCCGAATGGCACTAGTTTAAGAGGTTGTATGGAATCGGAACCTCCCCACCCCCGACATAGTCGGGGGTCGCACCCTCCTACTCGTAGGAGGGGAGTCAGAAAATTACAAAAAGACTCCTCCCCTGCTACAGGGGAGGGGGACCGTCGCCAGACGGTGGAGAGGTTCCTCTTCAAAAGTCGCGAACATCAAAATTTTCCCGCTAAACCCCTTAAAATAGTGTCATTCGGCCCCCTCTCCCCCCGGCAAAGACCTCCAGAATGAAGAGCCTCAAAAAGATTTAATTATGGGCAGCGGAAAGCGCTCCCTTAAATGATCGCGGGCAGGTTCAATCTGAGAACCTCATCCTTTGGAAGGATGAGAGAGCCAAAACAGAAAATGGAACTATCTGCGGAAATCATCTTTATTCGATTCTAGAAAATACTATGAAACCTATTTTCGGAAATTTTCCTCTTTTTCGATCAGCCGATAATCGGATTTGATCAGCCGAACGACCGTGAACCGTCTCCTACTATCCTTCTTTATCCTCTTGATCGCATCACAAGGCTTCGGCGAGAGCGACGCCGACATCCTCGAGAATACCTCCGTCCTTCCCCCTGAGATTCCCGATCTGCTCACCCCGCACAAAGAGGAAATTCCGAGCACCTTCTCTCTCGTTGAGGACGGAGAGATACTGGAAGTAATGGGCATGGATGAGAATCCGGGGTATATCACCAATCGATCGGAGACCTCGGCTCTGGCAGAACGCGGCGCTCTCTGCAGTTTCGCAGTCATTTATCAGGATGAAAAGGGAATCGCCCTCATCATCAACGGGATCTACTTCCGCGACAAAGAGGATTTCGAGCGATTCTGGAAGGACCAGGAGGAAAAAGATCTGCGCATCGTCGGGTTTCAGGGACCGGAACCCGATGGCTTTTGGCTCGTGCTCCTAGGCTGCGATCCCAAGCGGGAATATACTGAGGAAGAAGTGGAAACGATCAAAGGTGGGATGAAGCTCTACGAGAAACGATTGGAGCTTACTCAGCTCTTCAACACCTTCACTCTGAAACCGAAGCAGATCAACTCTCCTGAAGAGTAAGGAAGGATCCTCTAGTAGGACGATTCATGATCGGGGCCGACTTCCAGCGAGAGAATCTTTCGTGCGCGATCGTGCAGGTATGTCGAATCAGAAGGCTCTTCCTGATCCTCGTTCTGATCGGATGGGCGAGTCACGCCAGCGCTCAGATTGTCGACGAAAGCTCCGGACGCCCGGTTCCAACATATGAAATTGAAGCTCCCGAAAACGACAAGGTAGACGAATTCCACGAAATGGTTTCCGAGCAGGTCGAATCCGTGGCCGAGGGCCTCGACCATTACCTTGATAACCTGATCGCCCCGGACCGCGAGGAGCGCTCAGCGATATTCGACAGTTATTTTGGCGATCGACGATTGAAGGCGGACGAGGAAGGCGAGAGCTACATCGCGATCGCTCCGCAGATCGAGTTTATCGATGGTCAATCGGTCGATACCGGCGTCGATTTCAAAGCGAAGATCGATCTGCCCAAAACGCAAAATCGTCTGAAACTGATTGTCGACAATGTTCAGGAGGACAGCGAGCCGTTGACAGGGTTTAGCCGCTCAGAACTCCGTCAGGTTCCTGGGGCGGACGAGAGCGGCAATGCCTCTCTCCGATTTGCTCTCATCGACCTCATGAACTTCGACTTGGATTTCGACGCCGGTCTAGACCTCAAGCCGGAGCCCGTGCCGAAGTTCAAGTTACGGGGCCGCATGAGCTGGGAAGGAGAAGCCTGGCGCTTTCGCATCTCCCAATACCTGACCTACGAAGCCGATGACGGTTTTGGCGAAAAGAGCTCGATGGACATGAGACGCTACATCGGAGACGCCTCTTGGGCAGAAGTGGACTTGGCCGTGGTCCGTTCTGAGACAAGCGCAGGTTTTGAATTCGGACAGGCGCTGAGCCTCTACCACCGGATTACCAACCGTCGAACGATTGGCTTCCGCACGGCAGTCTACTCTCAGACTGAGCCCTGGGCCCGTGTTGAAGCGGTACTCGTTCGACTCCCCTACCGACAGCAGATTTGGAAAGAATGGATGTATCTCAAGGTGGAGCCGGGAATCGATTTTAAGCGGGAACGAAATTTCAATCCCGACCCGCGAATCCTCTTCGAACTCGAATTTCTATTCGGCGAGCGCCTGAAAAAACTTTGACCTCTCGATTTCGGGGCATCAATTGGATTGCACCGTCCCGGGCGAAAATCCTATCTTTCGCCCCCCATGATGAAAGTAGTCCAATGCTGGGATGACGGAGTGAACGACGACATCCGTCTGATCGAAATTTTGCGGAAGCACGAGGCCAAGGCTTCTTTCAATCTCAATCCAGCGACTCACGGTGATGTGCGCGAGGGTTGGTTTAGCGAGAAATGGAATAAGAAGATTGATCGGCTAGCCCGGTCAGAGCTCGAGTCCGTTTATGAGGGGTTCACGATTGCCAATCACTCCATGAGCCACCCCTTCCCCCTAAAAATCCCTCTCGACGATTGGCGCCGGGAAGTCAT
Source organism: Puniceicoccus vermicola (assembly GCF_014230055.1). Classification (NCBI taxonomy): domain Bacteria; kingdom Pseudomonadati; phylum Verrucomicrobiota; class Opitutia; order Puniceicoccales; family Puniceicoccaceae; genus Puniceicoccus; species Puniceicoccus vermicola. Next base: position 11,794 of record NZ_JACHVA010000133.1, read on the forward strand.
CGACGCCCGCAAGATTCTCCAGGATTGGTTTCAGGATCCTATTCACGGCTTTGTCTATCCCTACGGCCATCATGATCCGGCCACGGCCGATGTCGTTCGAGAAGCCGGTCACGTCTACGCCCGGACCACATTAAACGCGACTCCCTGCTACCCTCCGGCTGATCCGATGATGTTTCACGCCGACTGCCACTTCCACCATCCGGAGTTCTGGGAACGCTACTCGGCCGCAAAGGCCTCTGATTGCGGCGTCTTTTATTTCTGGGGACACAGCTTCGAAATCTGCACCGAAGAACAGTGGCAGGAATTCGATAGTCAGATTGCGCGGATCACTCAGGATTCCGACGTAGTTTGGGCAGAGCTACCTGAACTGTTTCTGTAAGGGGTGCCCAGGAGAAACGCGTCTGGACTCGCACTGGGGAGAACTACGCAGGAGAGAACGCGGACGACGCTTGAGAGAGCTGGAAGCTCTCACTACTTTGAGAGAACCCTTGCTTTCTAGGGGGGGCGGTGACTTCAATGAGTCTTCTACTTTTGGGGATGAAGCCGCGAAATATGTCCCGAGCAATAGTGGCGGGAATTCGATAATCAGATTGCGCGGATCACTCAGGATCCCGGCGTCGTTTGGGCAGAGCTACCTGAACTGTTTCTGTAAGGGGCAGCCAGGTGTGACGCGTCTGAACTCGCGCTGGGGAGAGCTACGCAGGAGAGAATACGGACGACGCTTGAGAGAGCTGGAAGCTCTCACTACTTTATCCCGTTCCAACGTAGGGGAGTAGCTTCAGCTGCCCCCCCGCGGACGATCGGCTATTCCCCTCATTTCAGTACCACTTGCAAAGTCGGAACCGGCCAGCTTCGCGCACGACACACGAGAGAGCCGCTCCTGCGTGAGAGAGCTGGAAGCTCTCACTACTTTATCCCCGTTCCAACGTAGGGGAGTAGCTTCAGCTGCCCCCCCGCGGACGATCGGCTAATTCCCTCATTTCAGACGAGAGAGCCGCTCCTGCGTGAGAGAGCTGGAAGCTCTCACTACTTTATCCCCGTTCCAACGTAGGGGAGTAGCTTCAGCTGCCCCCCCGCGGAGGATCGGCTATTTTCCTCATTTCAGCACCACTTGCAAAGTCGGAACCGGCCAGCTTCGCGCACGGCGCACGAGAGAGCCGCTCCTGCGTGAGAGAGCTGGAAGCTCTCACTACTTTGAATACATCCTAGGGTTTCGGCTCTCTAGGGAGCGGCAACTTCAGCGCTGACCGTGACAAACTCGGAGACCGTTTCCTTGGCAATTTCCTGAAGGGAGGTCTTTTGCTCTTCGGTCATGCCTTTGGGCGCAAAAGTCACAGTAGTTGGATCGATACCGAAGAAGAACTCATTCCAAATGAGTCCACCGAGATATTCACCATTCTGATTGGCGTGAAAACCATCATTTCCGACATACCACTCCCCTTCCTTATTCTTTCTCCAAAAGAAAACATTGTGAAGACTCTTGCTCTGGTCTGGAAGGTTGTCCTTATCCTCGGGATAGACCAACGTTTTCACATCGATATCGGTCGCTTCATAATCCCAGACGGGTGATTCCTTGGCATTCTGAAAAGCCGTTCCCACCGGAATGAGCTTCAATCCATATTCCTCCGCAACCTGGGTATAAGCGGCATGGAGCTTTTCGTACATCTCTTTTGGATCGAGCCCCCAATCCGTATACCGATAACTATCGATGCTGTGCGGCCAAGTCTCGTGAATGACGATCTCGGCGTCCGGTGCATACTGATGGATGTAATCAATCAGCTTTTCCGCGTATGGATAGTAAGTCTCGATCTTGTAGCTCTTGGTGCTGACCTGCTGGATGGTCACATAGTCCCAAATGCCGTCCTGCAACATTTCCTTCAGGGAAACGTTCTTCTGGATCGTTTTCCCATTCATGTTGTAAGAATACTTCTTCCCATCTTCGGGATTGGCTTCATGCGCTTCGGCCAATTTCACGTGTTTATCCAAAGGGCACCCGCCGATGTAGGCATAAGCGACATCGGCCTCGACCGACGGCTCCGAAGCGACGATCTGAGGAAGGAACCGCATCGCATTGCGAGTAAAACTGTTCCCGACCCCGAGGATCCGGATCTTTCCGTCATCCCCTTCGGCACTGACGGAAGATACGAGCACCGCCAGGAGAAGAACAGACGCGACCGCCGCACTCGAAGAACGGAACGAAACCTTCACGAAAGGTCTGAGTAGGCGAAACAGAATGGAACAATCAGGAGAAGCGTTCGATGACATAGGCCCCGCAGTTTTCACGGAACCGTCGAACCGGGCCAGAAAAATTTCCAGCAATGTCGGCTAAGAGAAGCTGCTAATTCGATCGATCAGATTCTCTGATGGCAGAAATTCGGAGGTTCTTCGGCCTCCGTTATGCTTTCTCAGGAAAGGTTTCTTTCTGAGAAAACTCCCGAGTCACGACCTCAAAGACCGGCTTTTTTTCACCATTCGGTCCAACCAGCCCCTTTCGATTCCAACCCTTCTGGAACCCATTCGCCCGCAGAGTGCTCCGGAAATCCTTAAGGGCCCACGGAGTCCAACCGCTGAGCTCACGGCAGCGTCCGAAAAGCGCGATCTGCTCTTCGTAAATGGCTTTCTGACTATCCAGATTCCAAAGTTCGTCCTCTTTTCCCGAGACTCCGAGCGGTCCTGCCGCTCCAAATTCCGTCACGAAGAGAGGCTTACTTCCCACGACAATATTCGCCTCGGGAAGTTCCTGCAGGGGGGGACTATACCAGCCCCCATATTCATTCAGGCCCACTACATCGACAAACTCGTAGATCGAGTGGTCGACTGATTCCACATCATAGGCTTTCCCAGAATAGGGAGCATTGAAGGCGGCCGTACTGGGAATTCCCGGATCCATTTTCTTAATTGCCCGAAAGGCTTGCCCCATCGTCGACTTGCGCCCCGGCCGATCCCAAGTCTCGTTGGCCAAGGCATGGCAGAGGATACAAGGATGCCCTCGGCTCCCCTCCACCATCCGCACAGCCAGATCATAGATCAACCTCTTCGTCCTCTCATCTTTGTAAGTGATCTCCCAATAAACGGGAATCTCATCCCAAACGAGAAGCCCCCGCTCGTCACACTCCTCGAGCCATTGCTCGTCGTAAGGATAGTGAGCGAGACGCAGGAAATTGCAGCCCGTTTCCTGTGCCAAATCGATGAGTTTACGAATATCCCGCGGGCTGCGCGGTTTGCCTCCTTGCGCACCGAGCCTTTCTTCATGCAGTGCGATTCCTTTCAGATAGAAAGGTTTGCGGTTCACTCGTAGCTCCGTGCCCTCCCACTCTACCTGCTTAAACCCAATTTTTTGCGCAATTGAATCCATCACCTCGCCTCCTTTCAGGAGCGTCACCTGAGCCTGATACAGGCGTGGGGAGCCGGGCTCCCATAGTTCAACCGCGAGATCCTTCAACTTCAGCCGCATCCCGCGCTTGGTTACCTTCTTCTCACGAAAGAAACCAATTTCAGGAATCTCGATCCTGAGCATGCACTCTGATAGGTCCTCCCCTCCGTCGATGAAAAGCGAACACTTACCCTCGACAGTCGCACCGGAGCGATTCATCTCCAAGATTTGGGTTTGATGATAGGAAGCCTCACGAATAAACGTCTGCGGGGTGGAGACCAACCGGACGGACCGAATCAGTCCGCCGTAATTAAACCAGTCGTAGCGCTCGGAGGGGATTCGATGCGCCAGGCGTCGGGCGTCCACTCGGATCACCAGCAAATTTTCTTCTTTCAGCTTCTCTGGATTGATTTCGAACGAAAGTGGCAGAAACGGCATCTCAGCAGAACCGATCGGCTCCCCATTCCACCAAACATCGACGGCGTAATTCACTCCATCCAGCCGAAGAAAGACTCGTCCCTCATTCTGCCAAGCTTCAAGCTCCTTAGCGGTCAGCTTCACCCGCTTGGCATACCAGCCGAATCCCTCAAATAAGAGATACTCCTTTTCCTGCGTATTCCAATCTCCGGGGACCGAGATCTCGGAAAAGGCATCTACGTCGTACTCGATGGCTCGGTTGTCGAGTTTGGGATTCAACCCTTCGAAAACGTTTCGGCTCCTCTTGAGGCCAAAGGCTCCCATATTATCCGCGAAAAATCCCCATTTACCATCCAGCGAATAGCTCGGCCGGTCATTCAATTGGAGGTAACCCGCGTCTTTGGCGGAATTGCGTTTTTTATCTTTCATCGAGACCTAATAATAAACCTGCTTCACATCAATGCGGTCATCATCATCCAACTCCTTCGTGATGAAAACCAAAGCCGAGCGCCCTGAACGGACAGACCAGGAAGAAGAGTACGCCACCTTCAAATCATCAGGTTTCTCACTCACCTGAATCGCCATAGCGATCCTCTGTCCACCCGATTCAGGAATGTCGGTCTGAATCGTGTTTTCATCGCGGGGTGAGATTTTGAACCGCTCTTCCCCGAACTTCACATACACGGGGTATTCGGAAAGATTGATGAAACGATACTGATTACGCTCGGCTCCGTCGCGGGAAAAGGGAACCGGAAAGATGCGGTAGGATACGGAGTCATCGCTTGGGTTTTCTACGAAAATGAGCAACTGCTCTTCTCCCGAAGTCGGACGAAATACCGCCGCGGTCTGCTCGATCGGATTCCCGAGGTCATCCTGACCCAGCACTCGGTAAAACCGAATCGGAAACGTTCCCCGATATTCGTTTGCGATCGAGGGAGCTCCATTGGGAATACGAAGCGAGAATTCCTCCCCATCGACATTCCGATAGAAGAGATCGCCGATGTATCGACTCCAACTCATGGTCGTGAATTTAAAATTCCGGACCTCATCGGACTGAGCGTTCAGCGAAGGGATTGCTAGAGGTCCACCCGTCACGAGAAGAACCAAGAGGAAAAAAATTGGACGCGTCATAAGTGAAATCTAAATAGCATTGTCTTCGGACCAAGAGAACGAAACGACCTTGAATTTCCGCCCGAAGGGACTTGCGGGGAGGATAAAATCATCCATGTCCGCATCGGTAATGGTCCCCCCAGCAAAATCGGCAGGATCGGGAATCCGCTGAACAACCGCCTCGCACCAAACCCGGGAGGTAACGGAATCGTTGATCGGGTTCACCACGTCTCCGTAAGCCCTGATTTTAAAGGTATCCGATCGCACGGTAAGAAGAGGAGCTAACTTCTGAAGAATGTCGCCCTGGAGAAGGTGACCCGGAAAACCCATACTGCTATGATCGTTCGCGGAAAGATTCTCATCCATCAAATTTTGAAATTCATCAAAGCTCACGACGACCTCGCCATCGATATCTTCATTCGTAAAATCATTCAGTCCATTGTTCTGATCCAAAGCGGCTTGAAGAGCTCCCTTTTTGGCCCGCTCCGTATTGTTCAGCTCGCGATTAACGAAGGACGCAAGGGAGAGAAATGGACCTCGTTCCTTGATCTGATCGACGACGGCTTCCGCCAGGCTGGCAACCTCGCTTTCCGAAAGACTTCTAAATCCCGCCCAATATTCTGGAGCGGTGGAAGCGTCACTGGAATCGAAACGGCCGCGGGAGTTCTGTTCGAACCGCGAATAAATCATCCCGGTTTCCAGAGAGGTCGAGTCGGCATCCGCTAGCTCTCCGTAGGTTGGAATCCGCAAATTAAAGGAACTTCCGAGAATCGCTTTCCAGGCTTCCAGAGAGGTCGAATTCACATTAAAAGCTCCGTTTACCCACATCTGAGACGCCGGCCGATAAACTGCGTTCTCAAAGCCTTGAGCAGAGGAATCGTCGACAATAATCTCGCCATAGCGCACCCCGTCCTGAACTTCGGAATCGATGAATTCCATTCGTGGGTTCAGAACCACGTCATCCAATGAGATCGATCCTCCGTTCAAGCCGTTAACGATGCCATCGCGTTCACTCTGATCATCTGGAATTCTCAAAGAGGAGAAGAAGAAACCATCCCAAAGGCGCTCGTTCACTCGATACGACCAATCGAAGAGCTTGAGACCGGAGACTCCTCCGTAATCTTCCACCTCGGTCGCGGAGAGCGGAATACGAAGAGATGCATAAGAGTTTCCGACAATATAGGAAGGATCGAATTGGTAGCGCCCAAGATTTGCGTGCTGCAACTGACCGAGCGATAGCAAGGGAGACCGGGGACGGTCGAAGAGGACAACCCGGAGATCTCCATCGCTCCCGATGCTGCTCCCCCAAAAACCTTGCTGCACCCCGTTGCTCGCCTGAATGGATTGAGGCGCGGCGCTGTTTCCGTTGATCACCCCACCCGAATAGGAAACCAAAAAAGGCCCTAGGTCAGAGGGGCTATCTCCGTCCCAATCGACGTCCCGATAAATCGCCCGAATATTCGTATCAAGGACGTTACGAATGTCATCATTTGCCACTGCATCATCTCCCTCATCGGCAGTGCGCAGGAAGAGAGAGATTGTTTGGAGACTATCCTGAGCAGAGGCAAATCCAAGCGAGGAAAAATAATTGTTGTAAGTAGCTAAAGGAGACGAGGCGCCGGGCTTCCAGAGATCCTGAGTTTGTTGGAAGGTTCGCTCCTTCGTCTTGGAATCGTAATAGAGTTTCATGGCTCCTGACTCCTCATAAGCTATGGAGATTGAAACGTCAGTCGTGTCTTTCTCCTGAACCGCTTTAGTGACTGCATCCCGTTCGCTCTGAGTCAGGCCCCATCTCGGATCGGAAGTGGGATCGTTGCCTGGGGCAATGTCTTCGAGAGAAACGGGTCCTCGTGTCGAAGCTACCGGCCCAAAGTTATCTCCATTGGGATAAGTGCCATTCAGCGGGAAACCCAATTCGCCGACTGAGTCCCAAGCTCGATCCAGCTTGTTGCTCTCGGCTTTGTCTCCCCTCTTCCCGTTGGGATCTAAATTTTCCTTTTTGCCATCTTTTGCTTCCGAAAAGCCGTCAAACGCCTGAAGCACGGTCTGACCGGGCCGGATGGTCGTACTGTCAAACTTCACGGAAAAATCGGCTCCGCTTCCCCTCGGGTAGACCTCAGCCTGATAGAACTCAACCGTCTCCGAGGAACCGTCCTCATAGCCAAAACTCAGTGTGATCTTTGGATTCAGCTGCCAAGAGAGCCCGGCATCCCCCAGTTCAATTCCCGTGTTGTAAGGATTGTAAATGCCAAAAACAGGAAGCAGCGTCAGGTAAAGAACTTCAGAGCCCCCGGAATAACGCTCGGATCGAACCCGCAAGCCATGGGAAAAACGAATCTGCGAAATCAAGGGGGTAATCCAGCTCGTGAACTGATAACCGTCATATTCTGGGATTTGCGCAGTCCGGTCCGCTTGATAAGGAAGGATATCCCCTGAATGTGGCGAGGACTGAAGGTAGCCCGATCTCTCTAAATAGGGTAAATACTTATACTGACGGGTGCCGTTGGTGGACTCCTCTTCCCGACTCAATCGGATCCGGTGGACCTGTTCCTGCCCATCAACGGCGTCACGATAATGCTGATAATAGTCTCGCAATACCGCCCAATTGGGAGCTCCGCTCACGATCACTGAATCTTCAGCGAAGAAATAAGGCTCTGGACTCCTCGGATTCGCCGCCTCGTTCTCCGCTTCCGTTTCACTGGAATAGCGCTGATTCGGAAAGTGCTCGTCGAACGAGGCGTCAATCTCGAAGGCTTGGGTCAGGTCGCGTCGCAGCCCGCCGTTTTTGGCATCGGTCAACAGACCTTTCGAAAAGGTCGTAAGATCCCGCTCGCGAGCCAAACGAAACTCCTCTTCGTCCGGAACAGAGGTATCAATCCAGTTCGTGAAATCAGAGCCGAGGATGGCCAGTCGATCCAGCTTGGGTTCGTTAATCGGATAATCTCCCAAACGGTCAAGCGTCTCGATCCCGTTCCGTTGAGGAACGAGGAAAGATTGGCGAACCTCCTCAAAATCACTGGACCCATCGTTCGGATCTCGCAGATTTACCAAAGCCTTTTCGTTCTCCCCACTGACGTAATAGGCATAGTGACCCTGTCTCTGCCCAGCAGCATCCTCCAGTGAGACTTTCTTGGCAGTTATCCCGGGGATTGAAAAGTTCTCAACCTCCGGCTCGAGCTGGATCGCATCTTCCCCCAAGTCGGACAACGGAGTGAGATAGTTTGGGTCGGTTGGCTTGAGCCCTTCATTTCCGCTGACGAGCCACCTTGCCGACTCCAGTCGAGCCTGGCTCGCGAGCGAACTCCAATTCGCAATATCCGAATCCCAAATCCCTTCCCAATGAGGATTTTCCATCGAAGTCTCCGAAACTCCACCCGTGCCTGTAAAAATATCGGCCCGAGCCGTCGCCCGCTGATCCGGACCCGCCAAACGCTGCAACTCACCGATGCCAATCATCACGCTCAGATAAGCGTTTTGCCGAGCCGAAACCTGCTGCCTCTTATCTTGAGCTGACGCCTGTTCCACACTCGTCAGACTCATGAGTGCGACGAGAATCAGAATGATGAACGCCATCAAGGCAAGAGCGATGATGAGAGCAAATCCGTGATCCTGGGCACCCGAGAATTGGGGTCTGGGCCAAAATCGCCGATCTACGGTGCTAGAACGATGTGGGGTCATGAGATCTGGGGGGCACCACCTTCCGGTGGAAAGAGTAGGAATGAGAACTATTTAGAGAATACTTCTAAAAATAAGTGAGTAAAATCGCGAATAGGTTAAGCTATTATCCTGAAAAATACTCAACAATCGTCGCGAGGACCGAGGACCTCTAGTCTTGCGGATGATAGTTTTCAGGAAACTCCGGCCACGTCATTGGCTTCTCGATGAGACTTCCCGTTTCGACCGCTCCTATGTCCGGCCCTTCGCCGACAAAATCATCATTAAAGTTCGGAATTCGTTCTCCTTGGTCAAATCCGGCAGTACCGGGACGGAGCCAGAGCCGTCCGTCGGTAGAGCGGTCGTAAACGGGGTCCGTGTGAATGCCATTCTCCTCCGCACCCGCCCGGACCATCAGCTGCCCAGTATAAAGGTCGTAGTCGTAATCATTGCTCGGAGTGAGCTGAGTATCCTTCACTGCCCAATCCGTTTCCTTCCGCATTTGAAAGATGTTGTTCCGGGAAGTGATGTTCTCCTGAAGCTTCTTGGGTGAGGTGAATACGATCCCAGACTGGGCTCCACTCGAGGGATCAGAAAACCCTTCGAAAGGCGGCGGTTGGAGCACCGTGTTGTGAAAAACAAAAATCTTTCCTTTCGTGAATTTCGGATTCTCATTTCCGATTTTCACCAAGTAGTGACCTCGATAGTCATTCGGATCGGTCCCGTGATGCTTCTGGGACACTCCATAGACATTTCGGAAATAGTAAACCGGTCCGAGCGATGTTGAGGCTGAACCAATTGCACCGTAAGTCGTGTCGATATAGTTATCCCAAACTCGGACATTCATATTCGCCCCTTCGATCTCCACACCATCGTCCCAACAATGTGAGACGAAATTTCCGTAGACATCGCTGTCCCGATTGGGAAATCCTCCATAACTCGAGTTCGAGAATTCTCCCATCGAATCGTTAAACATGTGCTCCATGTCAGAGTAGAACCGATTGTATCGGACGATGTAATGACCCTGCCCATGCCGCAGAGTAATCCCCTGCGGACCTTGCGGATGCCGACTGCCAGTGCCGGGACGTTTTTCCTGCCAGGAATTACTATCGCTCCGGGGATGATGGATTTCGTTGTTCTGAATGATAATGGATTCAAGCACCTTCGAATTGCTATAAATCGCCGAATTGATGTTCTCGGCCTGACCGTCTGGACCGGTCTTCCCCCAATTCGATAGATCACAATCTTCAATGACGACATGCTGCACATCGCTGAGGACGATCCCGTGACGAATGGCTCCTGTCAGATTGAGTCCCCGAACAATGACCCAGGAAGCGTCCACCCTCAGGTTCGCTTCGGCCTGATTGTTCGCATCCCAAAAAACTTCCGAACCATCCTCCGGCTCGTAAAGAACGTATCCATCCTCTTCGCTCCCGCCCTCATCGATCACGTAGGTCCCATCATAGGTGGAAGGTAGCTTTACGGTTCTCGCAATCCGGAAATCTTCCGACAAGGTGGCAAAATCAATCGTGCGCTCGATACCGCCCTGGAGTTGCAAGCGGGCCTCATACTCCGTCCCGGAATCGAGATAGACAATGCTGCCGCGATATTCCGCGAAATGCTCTTCGGCGGACCCTGTGTGATGTGTCGTATCAAACCAAAGCGGCAAGGCCTGCATCCACTCCGACTCCCCTTTCTTACGGTATTCGACCTCAACGGATCGGTTTGCGGTGCCACCGGTTGGTTTCCAGTAGAGGCCAACCGAATGAAAGGTCGGAACGGCGCGGGGTCCGACCTCAGCTCCTTCGTAGATCACCGGCGGCAACTCTTCGAGAACCACATTCCGGAAGGCAGCGATCTTGTTCAAAACATCTTCACTCTGTTTCCAACGCAGCAGAATCTCTGCATGGTCGGCACCTGAGCTCTGGAAAACCTTCGTCACCGAATTCCAATCCGAACCTTTATTCTTCTTCGTGTTCGAGCGACTCATTTCCTTTCCATCGCGGTAAAGCTTCACCTGAATGAATGCCAAATCCTTTTTATCGGCCCGAATGTCTGCAGTCACTCGATACCGCGCCTCCGGCGTCAAGGAGACACGCTGCAAGACTTCGCCGAGGCGCCCCGTGGCCTTGACAACTTTGACCTGCATTCCCCCGCCGTCCATTTGAGAGAATTGCTGGGGTGAGCGTACATTCCAATCCGCCGGACGACCCTCCGACCAACTGGAGAAGTCTCCGTTTTGAAGAAGGTTGGCACTATAAAGGTTAGAGGCCAAAAAAAGTAGCGCCATTGAGCGCCAAAGGGTCTGGGCGAGGGTTGGTGTCATAAAGGTAATAAATTGCGTGTCCCGGATGAAAAGGGAAACGATTGAGGTAAAGTTTGCAACGAGCGGGATAAGTGTCTGCGGACCAATCGTGAACTCCGATGGAAAAACCTTCTTGGGTTTGCAGGAAACTGCGAATCCGGCATAGGTTAAACTATTAACCTTCTCCACTCAGTCTTCCTCATTCCAACTTCTTCAGAATCCTAAACATGAATATGAAAGAGCTCGCCTCGCTCTGCGGAGTCAGTGTTGCGACCGTCTCGTATGCTCTGCGAGACGATACCCGAGTCTCCGAGGCCGTGCGCAAACGCATCGCTCAAAAAGCCCGCGAGGTTGGATATAAGACCAATCCCCAGAATTCAGCGCTAGTCCGTTATCGGAAGGGTTCCAGCGATGCTCTTCGCCCCCCCACAATTGCCATAGTCTATGCCCACGGGAAAACATCCCGCCGGAGTCAGCTCATTCAGCCGCATATCAAGGTCCTACGCCGCACGGTCAAACCCTACGGCTACCGGCTCAAAGAGTTCTTCCTCGGATATAAACCTGACTCGCAAGAAGAGCTTCTCGCCCAACTTCGTCGGGAAGAAATTCGGGGAATCGTTCTCGGCTGGGGCGAATGGCAGGATCGAATGGAGGGGTTTCCCTGGGAAGAATTTGCTGTGGTTTCTGCCGAGAGGAATCAGATCCATCCTTCATTGGACCGCATTAGCATGAACCACTTCAGCGCCACTGATGAGGCATTTCAACAGCTGGAAGAGAGCAAAGTATCCCGCATTGGCTTGATCTGCCACACGGATCTCCCTCTACGGGTGCGCAAAAATATCATCGGTTCTTATCGGATGAACGTCCACCGCCGCGACCATTGGGCCTCCGATATCCCACCCTACTTCTACACTCTTGGGGAGTCCCCCGAAGATTTCTTAGAGTGGTTTTCCCAATACCAGCTCGACGCCATCCTCTCGCACCGGATCATTGATCTCACATTTTTTAAAGATGGGGGCATCCGCTTCCCGCAAGACGCCCAATACGCAGTGATCGAAATCGATGACGGCGGCAAAGGAGGAGAATCCGGCGTGATCGGCCGCGATGACCTCGGCCGCGTCCTCGCTGAGACGATCGCCGCAAAACTTCACTACGATGAGCGAGTCAATCCTGAGACCGAGGGAAATCTGATCCTCGTTGACGGATACTGGCACAACGGCAGCACCACCAGCCAATAGATCTCTCAACCCGATCATGAGCACCCGCGTAACCCTGAAAACCATCGCCGAAGAATGCGGCGTCAGCACCGCCACCGTCTCCTATGCTCTGCGCCGCAGCAGTCGGATTCCCCAGTCGACCCGTGACCGGATCAGCAAGGTGGCGCAAGAACTCGGATATCGTCCCGACCCGAGCCTCTCATCGCTCGCCGCCCGCAAAAGCCGAGGGGTAAATGTTCCCTTCTACGCCTCCGTAGCCGTACTCCATCCCGACAATTCGGAATCGCGTGCTTCGCAGCTCTTCGCGACACACTGTCATCACTTCCGCGAGAAGATGCTCGAATTCGGCTGTTCAGTTTCCGACTTCGAGCTCGAGACGGATCACTACCGCACGGAACGAATCGCTCAGATACTCCAGACTCGAGGCATCAAGGGGATCCTCCTCGGCTGGGGGAAATGGCCCTCATCCATCCGCACATTTCCTTGGGATCAGTTCTCCGTCATCTCTACGGAGAGGACGGATCTCGGCCAGTCCGTCGACAAAGTCAGCATGAACCACTTTCACGCCCTCGACGATATTTTTGCCAAGCTGAGCAATCTTCCCTCCCGACGCTACGGCATGATCCTTCACGACGATTGCCCCAAGACGACCCGCGAACACATCATCGGCGCGTTTCAGGCCAACCTCTTCGAGCGCCCCCATCTCAAAGGTGACGTCCCTCCCTACTCCTACCATCTCGGGGAATCTGCGGACGGGATAAAAAAATGGTTTGAAACCTATCGTCCCGAAGTGGTGATCAGCCATCGCGTGATTGATCCCAACGTCTTTCAGGATGCTGGCATCCACTTCCCCGAAGTCCCGGTTATCGTCATTGAAATCGACGAGGAAAGCCCCGTTCAATTCTCTGGCTTTTACACCGAGGGTGAACTGGGAAGAACCGTCGCCACTCTCCTCGCCCGGAAAATCCGTAACGACGAAGTCCAGGAAACAATCCATCGCCCCCGGCTTACCCTCGTCAACGGCATTTGGCGCGACGGCGAGACACTAAGCATCTAAGTAGTCTCCGAAGAGCTCGCAGTTTAAACCCCTGCCTCCAAGCGGGTCTCCCGCGGCCACAAAAGGTTTAAGATTGCGAAAGTTCTCTCGGGCCAAGGGGGACAGACTGCAGACAAAAAGGCCCCCACTCCTACCCCCAAGAGTGGAGGCCCCGCCGGATCCCGACCTCATCTCTTCAAGACGAAGTCCGACCCGAAATGCCTCAAAAGCGATCAGCCTCTCAGACCTCAGAAGTCTTCTGGGAAAGCTCTCCGGTCTTCTCCCCGAAATACTCGAGAGCCATCAGCTCTTCCTCGACGGAGAGAATCTGGGTGCGCATGATACTCGGCGAATACAAAGATCGCTGATCAGCAATACCCGCGGCCTGCATGGCTTTTTCGAGCGAAGTATTGGCCTTCTTCAGGTCTTCAATACTCTCCTGCACATTGAATCGGCCAGGTGAGGTCGGCGCGGGAGGCCAACGGGAATCGGAAACATAGGCCGAGGTCACTTCCCGCCGAGCCTGATCCACCCAACGGGCAGCCTCCGAGCCCTCTTCAAACTCATCCTTCAGGCGCTGGACTCCTTGAAAGACCGCCATACAAACCGGATCCAGCACCCGGGCATGGGAGGTATTCAACCAGGCACGGGCCGTTCCACCATGCCAAGCGCTTCCTCTCTCGATTGTGGAAATCTGATTCTTCGATAGTTCGATGACCTCCGAACCTTCAATTAGCTCGGAGGGCGTCGCGAACTCGAAACCGCACTCGGAGGCCGTCTTGAGGAGCGCCTCAAAGCGATCCACGCTTTCCGGCTCATGCTCGAAAAAGCGGGCATGCCCAAACTGCTTCACATAAAAGTACGCACTTGTACCAATGTACTCGGCATCCTCCGCGTAAGGGATGATAAAGCTCCCCGATCCTTCCACTTTTGTCTTCCAAAAGCTTAACAATTCCTGGATCTCCGAAAGCGCTACAGGTTGGTCACGGGTGCCCTCGGTCGCTCCCATCAGATACCACAGCATCGGGTTGGCAAAGAAATCGACGCGGAAAAGGAGATTCAAACCGGAAGGCGTGCGCGAAACGTTGGTCAGGAAACGGTGATACTGCGGCTTGTCCTTAATATACTCGGCAATCCGGAACAACTTACTCTTATTGCTGTGACCGCGAACATCGTAGTCCAGACCCGTGGCTTCACGAATTTCCGGAAAACTCAGGAAGAACGAATCACCATCCATCACGAGAGAGTCAAAACCCGCTTCCTGAAAAATCTCCGGAAGGAAATCCGCCCAGCTGCACTCTGGGTTCCAGCCCAGACGCGGACGGTGTCCCGTATATTTTTCCCAAGCGTCAAGACCGTCTTTCAAGCTAGCTAGACCCATTTCCGGGGGTAAGTTAGCCAGCATGATATGGGTAAAGGGAGAGCCAACTCCTTCGACCTGGCCCGCGTCCATCAACGCCTTCAATTGCTCAAGAACCTTGGGCCGGGTTTCGGCCATTACTTTCAATGTTTCTCCCGACGCCTCAAATCCGATCTTTATCCCGTTCTTCTCGACGAGGTCGAACAACGGGGCATAAGACTGATCGATGACCCAAGGGCGGCGGGCAGGATCCAACTGGCTATACTGAAGATTACCATGGGGAAGAAACAGGATTTTTGATTTCATTGTTCGGTTAAGGATTTGTAGAAGGGGTTCTGGAAGACGCTCACCTTCGAAGTGGCGCCAGGAAAGCCAGCATGATGGTAAAGAACTTCTAAACAAAGACAGGGGGAGTTAATCTATTAACCTTCAGCCTTCGCTCTTGGCTTCCTCTTCGTTAGAGCTAAAAATCTTTTCCTCTCATGAATCAGACCCAGTCGAATCAAAACCTTCCTCAAGCCGCATTAATCGGAATCAGCGGCTATGGACGGACTCATCTAAGAACCCTCGAAGCACTACAGACGGAGGGCGTTTTACAGATTGCCGCAGCCACCGTCGTCAATCGATCCGAGGAAGAAGAAAGCTGCCAGCGTCTGGAGAGCCAAGGCTGCCGCATCTACCCGGACTATGAAATGATGCTGAGAGAGGAAAAGGGTCGTATCGATCTTTGCTGTATTCCGACAGGGATCGCTTGGCACCGGCCCATGACTCTGGCCGCACTCGAAGCGGGATGCCATGTTCTCGTCGAAAAGCCTGCGGCCGGAACCGTCGATGAGATCGACGAAATGATCGAAGCTCAAAAGGCCGCCGGAAAGATGGTCTTCGTCGGATTTCAGGATTTCTACCTCGATACGGTGATAGAAATCAAAAAGAAGATCCTCGCCGGTCGAATCGGTGAGGTTAAATCGATTCGTTCAATCGGCAGCTGGCCACGTCCAAAGAGCTACTATACCCGCAACAATTGGGCAGGCAAGATTCGCAGCAACGGACACCTCGTATACGATTCTCCCGCCAACAATGCCTTTGCCCATTACCTCATCGCCACGCTGAACTTTGCCGGTGAGAAAATGAGTTCCATCGCTTCCGCCAAGGAAGTCGAAGCAGAGCTTTATCGCCTTCCCGGCATTGAGACTTTTGACACCATCTCCGCGCGAGTCGTGACTGAGAACGGAATTGAGATCGACTACGCCGTCACTCACAAAGGAATTCGAACTATCGAACCGACCCTCGATATTCTCGGAACCGAGGGACGGATTCGTTGGAATTTCGACAAGAAGTTCACCATCTTCCCGGATGAAGAAGAAATCATCAGCATCGGGGCGGATTTCAGCCGCGAGTCGATGTTTCGCAAAGTGATCGAATCGATCCATACCGGAACGCATCAGGGATGCAGCCTCGAGATGGCACGGGAACACACGAAGCTCATCCAAACCATCCATCAGAAGTTCACGATTAGTGAGTTCCCCGCCGATTTAGTCCGGCAAGGGGAACTGGCAGGTGAAGCCTTCCCCCATGTAGAAGGCATCGAAGAAGCACTTGAAGAGATCTTGCGCAAAGGCGGGATGATCTCCGACTCCCTATCCGCGCAGCCCTCCGCGTAATCACCGCGATTCCGGCTGACCGAACCGCAGTCTGTTTTTAACGAGCCTCGGGACCCTCCCCTGCCCCCGATTCAGCCCGCAATCTTCGATGCCGCTCAACCAGCGGGAGAGTAAGCATCGGCGGGGGTCACAATACAACCCGTCAGGTCGAGGGGCCCCTTCAGCAAGGGGTCATCGGTCGCGGTCATCCACTCGTCAAGCTGGGCACTCATCGTCGCGAGATCTGCAGCGTGATCTGGATCTTTGGCCAAATTGTTCGCCTCCGTGGGATCCAATACCAGATCGTAGAGTTCCTCCTTCTTGGGGCCATGATCGGCCCACCCATGTTCGCAGAGATAAGTTTTGGCGAGTCCGTCATCGCAGTTGGGCAGAGTCACATGCGGACGCGGCTCATAGTGGCGAATATATTTCCATCGCTGCGAACGAACCGCACGCATGGGTTCATAAGCCGCATGGACGTTGACCTCAGAAAACAAATACTCCCTCAACGAAGCATCGGGATTCTCCGCCAAAGCCTTCAGTGACTTCCCCTCCAACCGGTCGGGTGCCGGCAGATCCAGCAAGTCACACACCGTCGGGAAAATGTCCAAGTGAGAAACCATCGAATCCGTGACCTTGCCACCGACGAAGCCCTCCGGTCCGCGCAGGATCAGCATCACACCCGTTCCGTGATCGGTCAGGCGACACTTCATATCCGGAAACGCGATCCCATGATCAGTGGTGGCGATGACGAGAGTATTCTCAGCAAGGCCATTCCGATCAATCGCATCGATGACCCGACCCGCAAACTGATCAAAGGTTTCCACACTGGCCATGTAATTGGCAAAATCCTGACGAGTTTCCTCGGTATCCGGCAGATGAGCCGGCGGCTTCACGTAGGCCGGATTGGGAGTTTGAACCGTCGAGGGAAACTCGCCCTGCCCCGCTCGGTGCGGAGGGAAATATCCAACGTCGAGAAAGAACGGTTTTTCGTGATCTCGCTCAAGAAACTCTTCGGCCGAACGGGTAATCACGTCGCAATCGTTCTCGTGTCGAGGCCAATAGAAGCCCTCTGCGTTTCGGTCGCGATCCAGGAATTCGTCGTATCCGGTCGTTTCCAAGGTCGCACTACCTTCCAGGGTAATGTGCTGAACCCCCGTCAAAGCGGTATGCCAGCCATTCTCCTTCAAAAAGTTTCCCAGCGTGTCTTCATAACGGTCCATCGCAAATCCACGGTGGGCCAGACCCAGCATCCCGTTCACGTGTGCCGACTGCCCCGAGAGGAGACAAGCGCGACTCGGAGAACAGGTCGGATTCGCACAAAAAGCTTGGCGAAAGAGCATCCCTTCCTCTGCCAATTTTTGCAGGTTCGGAGTGGAAACACCGTATCCATAAGGTTGAACGTAACGACCCGCATCGTGGGCGTGAAGATAGACGACATTGAGGGGATTCATCAGTATTCCCATTCAATACCGATTGGCACCCGAGGAGCAAATCAAAGATGATAAATCGGTTCGAGTGGCATGCAGTTAAAGGTGCGGGGAGTTATGGAACGAAAGGATTCCAATGTCTTTGGCCTTCGGAAGCGCATTGCTTCAGGCTGCGTGCGTGAGCACAAGAACGCACCGAAAACGGCATCGCTTCTCGCCATCGATTTCCATACAACGCCGCCCATGAAACATCGTTGCGAATGGTGCGGGACGGATCCCCTCTATGAAAAGTATCACGATCTAGAATGGGGCGTTCCCGTTTACGATGATCAGATCCTCTTTGAGTTC
The DNA here is from genome assembly GCF_014230055.1 of Puniceicoccus vermicola. Lineage (NCBI taxonomy): Bacteria > Pseudomonadati > Verrucomicrobiota > Opitutia > Puniceicoccales > Puniceicoccaceae > Puniceicoccus > Puniceicoccus vermicola. The sequence goes on from NZ_JACHVA010000133.1 coordinate 29,684, forward strand.
CTGATCCTCGAAGGCGCTCAAGCGGGCCTGAGCTGGCTAACGATCCTCAAAAAGCGCGAAAACTATCGAAAGGCTCTCGATGGATTCGACTGCAAAAAAATCGCTCAGTATGGAGACCCTGACCGTAAGCGTCTCCTCGCCGATGCCGGGATCGTCCGCAATCGCCTCAAGATTGACGCGACCATCCGCAACGCTCAGGGCACCCTGGCGATCCAGAAAGAGTTTGGATCCCTCTCCCAATTTCTCTGGAGCTATGTCGATGGAACCCCTATCCAAAATCATTGGAAAGATATCTCTGAAGTGCCGGTCAGCACCCCGATCTCGGATCAAATGAGCAAAGACCTCAAAAAACGGGAATTCAATTTCGTCGGCTCCACGATCTGCTACGCTTTCATGCAGGCGGTGGGAATGGTCAACGATCACACGGTCGACTGTTTTCGCCATGCCGAAGTGAAATCGAGGATCTAAGACTCAGGGGGCAATCGCCTCCCAGGTTAGGATCTGACTTCTCGGGAGGCAGGCCAGTCCCGCTAATTCCTTTTCCTAAATTCAGAGGGAGAGGACCCAGTTTGTTTTTTAAACCAAGAAGAAAATTCGGATTGATGGCGAAACCCGGCCCCGAAAGCGATTTCCTTGACCTGTTGAGAGGAGGAAAGAAGTGCTCCTTTGACCTGAGCCAGGCGGCGCCTCTCAAAATATTGCTTCGGGGTCGTCCTGAAGGCGCTGAAAAAGATTCGATTCACCTGCGCGGCGCTTAGGCCAAACTCCTCAGCCAGATTCTCCAGGCGAAACGGGAGATGAAGTGGCTTTGCGTCGACCCTCATTTTGATCTCCATGGAACGGGGATCATCGTTCTGCGGGAGGAAGAAAAGCTCCCCGCGTCGCTGCATCTCCCCCCATAGGCGAGCCAGCCACCGCTGAAAATTGCCCTGTAAATCGACGTAGCGTTCGAAATCCATCTCCTCCCATTGCAGCCGATTGTAGGCATGGGGATGGTGTTTCCGGATGGTCGCCAGCATCGGTTGCATCAGCTCCCGCCATCCCCGGGTCTCGGATCGACTGAACCGGATGGGCACCCGAAGCTCAAAGAGGGCCTGGTCGGTAATCCAGCGAGCCTCAAAATGGATTGAGAGAATCCGGGCGTCCTCGGAGAATTGGCGTTCACTGGTCCCCGGAGGCAGGAGAACCCAATCGCCAGCAGAAATCCGGACCTCTTCTCCCCCTGCCGCCAACACCACCTCCCCCTGAAGTAAGCCCCAAGCGGTAAAATATCGATTAGAGACGCTCCTCTGGTTCGCCACCTGAGGAACTCCTTCGTAGACCCAGATCAATTGCGCATCCAGAAACTTCCACTCCCGGAAGGGTAACGGAGGCAGTGACTTGCTTTGACTCATGTAGGAAAAGTATAACTTTATTCTAAAATTATAAAACCTCTTTTCTTGGAACTTTCTGCCCGTTGCCGAAAGATTATGTCCATGAATCATCCTGATAACCCTCTTCGCTATTACCGCCGCCCCGAGAAACAGCTCGATCTCAACCTCGACGTCGATCTCTGTGTTTTCGGAGGCAACTCCGGCGGGATTATCGCCGCCATCACCGCCAAACGCTATGGCCTCTCCGTCGCACTTCTCGAGCCCGGCTATCATCTCGGGGGTCTGACCGCGGGGGGCCTCTCGTATACCGACATTGGCAATAAGTTCGCCATCGGGGGCCTCTCCCGCGAATTCTTCCAGCGGATGGGAACCCACTACGGGCAGGATGAGTGCTGGCTTCAGGAACCCCACAAAGTTGACCAGACCTTCCGCCAATGGTTGGAGGAAGTCGGAGTCGAATGTCATTTCGAAAGCTTCGTCTCCGAAGTTGAGATGGCCAATAAGCGGATCGTTCGGATTAAAACCGAGAACGGTATCACCGTCTCCGCCAAGCAGTTCATTGACGCTACCTACGAAGGCGATTTGATGGCCAAGGCTGGTGTCAGCTACACCGTCGGCCGGGAAGACAACTCCACCCATGGGGAAACGCTCAACGGCCAGCAGATGCGCGACAAGCACCAGTTTGAGCTCGAGGTAGATCCCTACCTCATCGAGGGCAAGCCAGACAGCGGACTCCTCCCCTACATCGACGACGCACCCTACGAACAGGGTAAGGGCGACAAGCGAGTGCAGGCCTACAATTTCCGTCTATGCCTGACCGACGACCCGAACAAACAAATCCCCTTCACCGAACCCGATGGATACGATCGCAGTCGTTACGAACTTCTCGCCCGCTACTGCGAGGCCGGATTCGAGCCGACGCTGCAAAAGTTCGATCACTGCATCAAACGGAAGTTCGACATGAACAATCACGGAGCCGTTTCTTCCGATTATATCGGGATGAATCACGACTTCCCGGAAGCCGACTACGCCACCCGTGAAAAGATTTTCCAAGAACACGTCCAATGGGTGAAAGGCCTTATGTGGTTCCGCTTGACCGATCCGGTCGTGCCCGCGGTCTCCCGCGAGCGTTACAGCCAATTCGGCTGGTCCTGTGAGGATTTCGTCGAGACCGGAGGTTTCTCTCACGCTCTCTACGTCCGGGAAGCCCGCCGTCTCGTCAGCGATTTGGTCATGAACGAGAGCCACTGCATTGGGAAAGAGAAGGTGGAAGACGCCATCGGACTAGCCGCCTACACCATGGATTCTCACAATTGCCGCCGCCTTGTCATCGATGGAAAGGTGCGCAACGAGGGAGACGTTCAGGTAAAGTCGGGCCCTCCCTACCCCATTTCCTACCGGTCGATCATCCCGAAGCAGGGCGAGTGCGAAAACCTCTTCGTTCCCTTCTGCCTCTCGGCCTCCCACATTGCCTTTGGCTCCATCCGGATGGAACCGGTCTTCATGATCCTCTCCCAGTCCGCCGTCGAAGCGGCCATCATCGCCATGGAGAAGGACCTACGGGTCCAGGAAGTCCCCTACGACGCCCTCCGCAAGCGCCTCGTCGCCGCGAAGCAAGTCATCGACCCGGTTCCCCCAGTGAAGAACATCCAGGCGGGCGAGTAGGCTCCGTCCACAACCGTGCCGTGCAGCAAACAGAAGCCAAGGAGGGGCCATGAGTCAGCATGCGTTTGCTGAAGCTGAACCCCTACAGGAGTAACCGCTCAGCTTCAGCTGCGCGGTCCTGGGGATGAGGAAGATCTTCCTGGGTGCGGTCCGGAACCGACGCGATGGGGGCAGCTGAAGCTGCGCCCCTACAGGAGTAGCCGCTCAGCTTCAGCTGCGCGGTCCTGGGGTTGAGGAAGGTCTCCCTGGGTCCGGTCCGGAACCGACGCGATGGGGGCAGCTGAAGCTGCGACCCTACAGGAGTAGCCGCTCAGCTTTAGCTGCGCGGTCCTGGGGTTGAGGAAGGTCTCCCTGGGTCCGGTCCGGAACCGACGCGATGGGGGCAGCTGAAGCTGCGACCCTACAGGAGTAGCCGCTCAGCTTTAGCTGCGCGGTCCTGGGGATGAGGAAGATCTTCCTGGGTGCGGCTCGGAACCAATCCTCGTAGCTTCCGCTGCACCCGCGTCGTCTCTCGGCCACTCCCATAACTCCCTCTGATCCACAAACCTTTACAAACGGCTCAAAACTTAACAGTTTTGAGCATGGCCTCCGCGCGTCCTGATCCCCACGAAACCTCCTCCCCCTCGGATTGGAAGGCGATTCATCCTCTTCTCGAGCGCTGCGCCATCGGCCCCCCTCAAGGTAGACGCGGCACCTTTCCCGGCGTCCTCTACACCATCTGCCAGATGCTACGGGGCTCGGTCGTCATGGAAAAGGACGGTTGCCGCGTCGAGGCCACAGCCAAAGATCCGGTCTGGATTCTCACCACCCCCGGGACCCGTACTCAGCATTTTTCCGAGGACGCCGAAATCATCTCCATCCATTTCGCTCCGGGCAACTCCGCCAACGGTGCCGAATGGAAAGGCCCGCCCATCGCTTGTGCCCAAACGGATGAAGCCTCTCGCCAAAGCCTCGAGAACCTCTGCACCCACCCCGCGGTCGCGCGTCTGAGCTTTGAGGAGCAAATCAACTTTGGCAGACTGGAATGGCAGCTCGACGAGTACCTCCAACTGCAAATCCTCACCCTCAACCTCTTTCGCCAAGCTCTCCGTCTCGCCGCCACAGTCGACCAACGATTCGAAATTCCCACAATCGAAGATCCCCGCGTGCGCTCCAGCCACCGCTACCTCGCCGGGCTCGACATCCGCCAATCTTTTTCCCGCAACGATCTCGCCCTCCGCGCCGGCATCACCGCCGGCCAACTCGACCGTCTCTGGCGCCGGGAACTCGGCCTCACCCCCAATCAGTTCCGCGATCAGCAACGCCTTACCCACGCCTGCGAACAACTCCGCCAGGCAGACATCCCCATCAAAGCCATCGCCGCCGACCTAGGCTTCGTCCACCTCTCCCAATTCTCCAACTGGTTCCACACCCGCCACGGCGAATCCCCAAGAAGCTACCGCAAACGCCCCGGCACCAACTAACCACCGACCACCGACTCCTCCCCCTGCATGCAGGGGAGGTGCTTCCATAGGAAGCGGAGGGGTTCCCGTCCACCGCCCACCGACAACCGACTCACCGACAACCGACTCACCGTCCACCGACTCACCGACTCCTCCCCCTGCGAGCAGGGGAGGTGCTTCCATAGGAAGCGGAGGGGTTCCCGTCCACCGCCCAACGACAACCGACTCACCGTCCACCGACTCACCGCCCACCGATAACCGAAAAACTGAAGCACCCGGTAAGTCCGACTTATGATTTTCAACCGGAGAGGAACGCCAATTGCTTCAAACCGCAACCTGTGTAGAATACAATGGTGAGGAGAAAATGAATGAACATCAGCAGCAAAGCAGATGAAACCGGTGCCCGCGGGTGGTCGCGGATTCCCAGTGTTTTCGGAATCCAGAAGCGCACCCCAGCCGAGAAAGAGCAACAATCGCGCGAGCGCCACCTCCGGTCAATCCGCGAGGTGATCACCGCCTGTATCGAAGAGCGTGGCGGTCGGGTGGCCGCTTCGTTGTCAGCCGCGAAACTAGCGCAGCAATACCAAAAGTGGGACGATGCGGAGAAGGACATCTTCTACCACCTACTCCTCCACGAATTTGATTGTGACGGGAAGAAAATCCGCGAGGCAGCCCAAAGTCTCTGCGAGACTCCGGAGGAACAAGTCCCTGAGAAGGCCTCTAGCCTCCGATCGCAACTAACGCCTCCGCGGGTCGAACTCTTCCGCCAATGGACGATGATGCCGGCCGGAGTAAAGTTTCTCGTCGATCTTCGGGCAGACCTTCTGCCGGCAAAGAAAGAAAATCCCGACCTCAAACGTCTCGATAACGACCTCAAAGAAATCCTCAAGTCCCTCTTCAACGTCGGCATTCTGAAACTACAGCCCATGGGCTGGAACTCACCAGCGGCCCTGCTGGAGAAATTGATCCGCTACGAGGCCGTCCACGAGATCCAAAGCTGGGACGACCTCCGCAACCGGCTGGATAATGACCGCCGCTGCTTTGGCTTCTTTCACCCGAACATGGCCGAAGAGCCCCTGATTTTCGTCGAAGTCGCCCTTTGCCGCGGCATCGCCGAAAGCGTCCACACCCTTCTCGACACCGAGGCCAAAGTCCTCGATCCGGATTCCGCTGACACCGCTGTCTTCTTCTCCATCTCCAACACGCAGAAAGGATTAGCCGGAATCCCTTTCGGGAGTTTTCTCATCAAGCAAGTCGTCGACCGGCTTCAACATGACCTGCCGAACATCAAACGGTTCATCACTCTATCGCCCATTCCTGGATTCCGCAATTGGTTGGAAGGTGAAGAAGCTCCTCAATTCATCTCCCAGATCGATCCAAAAATCCTCGCCGCGGCCGGGATCCATGATCCCGAAGATGTCCCCGCATTCTTCCAGAACTTCGACTGGGGCCAAGCCGACAAAGCGGATGAAGCCGTCCAGACCCTTCTCCGGGGCCTAGCCTTTCACTATCTCACCGAAGCCAAACGCCCCGGACGTGAAACAGCCCTGGACCCAGTGGCTCACTTCCACATCAGCAACGGCGCCCGCATCGAGCAACTCAACTGGGCCGCCAACGTCTCCGACCGAGGACTCCGCGAATCCTTCGGCCTCATGGTCAACTACCGCTATAAACTCGAACGCATCGAGAAACACCACGAGGACTACGCCAGCAAAGGCCTCATCCACACCTCGAGGCAACTAAAGCCCCTCCGCCTCAAATCATAATCGTACCACAGGCTGCTAGCCTGTGCGCAGTTGCGCGGCCCCAGCCCCATCGAAAACCTCACCCGAAATTACGTGAGCTTACCGAGCATTCTCTCAGGTAGCGCGCCATGGCCTCATGGCGCACCCCGGTTCGAGCCAATCACCCCAGCCCGATGCCAAAACCAGAAATGCGGGTTGGGCCAACCCGCGCTACCTTCCGGATTCGTATCATACCTTCGCCTCCACAGAACGAATAGAGATGTCAGCTTTTTCTGCATCGATAGAAGACCGTAAGACCGATGATCGCCAACAGCGATTCACAAAATCGTACCACAGGCTGCCAGCCTGTGCGCAGTTGCGCAGCCCCAGCCCCATCAAAAACCTCACCCGAAATTATGAAGGCTTTCCGAGCATTCTCTCAGGTAGCGCGCCATGGCCTCATGGCGCACCCCGGTTCGAGCCAATCACCCCAGCCCGATGCCAAAACCAGAAATGCGGGTTGGGCCAACCCGCGCTACCTTCCGGATTCGTATCATACCTTCGCCTCCACAGAACGAATAGAGATGTCAGCTTTTTCTGCATCGATAGAAGACCGTAAGACCGATGATCGCCAACAGCGATTCACAAATGTACCACAGGCTGCCAGCCTGTGTCCGCGCCAGAAGAGCCCCGCAAGAAGGCGATCCCCAAAAAAAAGGTTTTCTCCGGTAGCTTCTCCCGACAAAGGGCGATAGCGGAATCCCTATTGAGGCAGGATCTATCCGCAGATTGCGCAGATGGACAGAGATTCCCCCGACCTCTTAGTCCGAAATCTCTGAAAACTTGGGCCGTCTACAGCTCATTCCCTTTCCCTTTCTCCAGCCCCAAAAACAGCCATTCTCCTAGTTCCCGTCAGATTATTTTCGGAATGCCCAGAGCCTAGCCTCTAGGTGGGCCAGAGATCAGGACTTACGTCCCGCAACTCGACCTGTCTTGGCGAGAAGTGCTTGGACCCTCGGTAAGGCCTCTCGCGGTTCTATCGAATCCCAAGGAATATAAAACGAAAGCCCCTTCTGAGGGACTAAGAAAACACCGCGGTCAGTTTCTTTCGATTCAAGAAGGCCAGACAGCAGAATATAGCCATCGGAATTGTCGGATTGGATGCGGATGCGGTCATCGAAAAACTCGAACTTCACATATTTGCTTCCACCGGCGGTCAATCGCTTTTTGATCCAGCGCGACCGATAAGTCAGCGCATCGATCAGGTGAAATAGGCCTACCCCGACGACTGCAAAACCCAGGTATCGATGCCCCTCGAATCTAGTGAGAAGAATGAGACCGAGAATGATGATCAACACGCCAACTGGCACAGCAAACTTACGAAATCGAGATCTCGTAAGCATCCAATCGGAATAATACTGAGCGAGGTATTCCCTATCGAAAGTCAGCTTGGAACGGGCGATCATATCTTGGTGAAAATGCTCAAGGGAGATGCCATTGAGCCGCGGAACATCGCTGCGGCTGCTTTCCCTCTACCTTCTCAGGACTTGGTTTTTTTTTTCGGCTTCGGATATTTTCTACGATGAAAAAGAACCCAAATCCCACAAACGGAATCCAACCATACATCTCTGGGCTGGAGAAATACCGCCGATCGACCAGAGCAAAACAGGCAAGACTCACCAACAAGGCGACCAGCATCGACCAGCCCAATCGTCTTCCGACCCCGTCTGTGATATGTTCAATCTCATTACCCCTACTCTTGTAGTATTCGTCCAGTAACGATCTTGCGAAGACAAACTTTTCTTTAGGCACACCGATATCAATCTTCCTGGCGCCGTAAGCTCCGTTTACTGAGGAGCTTATTGTGCCTATTCTAGAAATCACTCTCGCATCAACCTTCGAAGATCTGAGAAGAGTAAGGATTTCTTCCTCACTATCGGGATGAACTTGACAAAGAGTTTTCATGAGTCAGCACATCGGGGATTCGTATCGGGCGGCTGGTTCGAGTTAGTTTCAAATTCTTTGGAACGAGACATTCCTTCTTTTCTCTCCCATCCAAATTTCTCGTAAAGTCCATGTGCGTCCCGCGTCCCTAGAAGGCACTTTGTCGTTTGCAAGAGCGGATGGGAGACAATGCATGCCATCATCCATTTCCCCAATCCCTTTTTCTGAAATTCCGGAATGACGAACACGTCACCGAGCCAGGAGATGACAACCTCGTCGGTGACCAATCGAGCAAATCCTATCTGGCGATCCAGATGGTACAAGCCAAAGCAAACGGAATTCTTGATCGCCTTTTCGATCTCGTTTCTCGTTCTCGAAGCTCCCCAGTACGAAGTCCGGAGGAATCCTTGAATCACGTCGATGTCCAACCGGGATTTGTCAGTGGATACCGTGAAGTTCTCTTTGGTCCAATTCATTATTTCTTCAAACTTCGAGATGTATCACCAAGTAGAGCGCGGAGAGGAGTTGATTCTTAGGCCTTTTTGCATTTTCCAGTTGGTTCGTGGTCAATCGGAGTGAATTTCAAATCACGAGTCCATATATGGGCTTCAACGTAGGAGAAAACAAAGCTTCCCGGAGTATTCAGGCATCGCTCAATTGCCTTCTTGATACCATATTCAACGTGAATTTCATGCAAATCCTGATAAGTGAAAAGCTTACCCCAGCAGGGCATTCTTTCTTCAGAATAATTCTCAGGAAGTGGAACTCCAAAGGCTGGTGCATCATGGTCAAAAAACTGAATCAAATGTGCGTGGTCTGGATACATGAATGTAACTTCGTCCTCGCGTAGGTCGGCTATTTCAATTCTGACGCTTCCCGGGTTTGCATACAGACACGGGATCTCGTGGAAGTCGCCGAGCACCGCAAATACTGGTCTATGGGCAGGAGACTTTTGAAACTTCTCTTCATATAGCCGCATAAGCAAATCGTCGGCAGCCTTTCTCGATTTCATGAACTCCGGCCACATCTTGAATCGGCTCCATTTGATATCATTACTTAACTCAAATTCCCGAATTTTCTGCACCTCCTCGTCGTCGAGGTCACAGATGTTCAAAAATGGCCCTGCAGTCCGCTCAAAATAGTGGGTTAAATAATCCGGTATCGGATCGAGAGCCGAAGAAAACCGCGGTGGTTGGATGGATTCGTTTTTCATTCGATTTCCCTATCGTCGAAGTCCTTTCACTCCTGCCTGAGGGCAGGGTTCGACTGTGGGTTCAAAGTCGAATGGTTATGGCGAATTGAACCCGCCTCGGGGCAGGCAGCCGATTGTCCACCACCGCCTGGTTGAACGAAGCCGCTGCGCGGCAATTTTTCAGGATGTGATCGTTTAGGAATCGGAGGGTGAAAAATGGGCCGCCAGCGGTTAAGCTGACGACCCTATGCATAATAAAAAAACTACGTCCTGTTGAGTATCAGCGTCACGCCTTCGGGTCAATGCTCCGTTTTGCGGAGTATTTGGAGTTGAAGGACTTTCGTCCCCGGACGGCGGCGAGCTACTACCGGGCGCTGCGGTTGATCGGGGAGCACTTCGGGAAGGATCCGGAGGTCTTGCCGGAGGAGGATCTTCGGAGCTTCTTCGTCTATCTGCGGCGGGACCGGAAGTGGGCGCCTACCTGTCCGCCGTAGCCTTTGGCGTAGGAGGAAGAGCTGTCGGCAGTTTCTGGCGGCTGCGAAGCACTTTTACCGGGGGATGTTGGGCCGGGAGTATGCGAGCTTGGACCAGATCAAGGCTCGTGACCGGGAGACTTTGCCGACGGTGCTAACCCCGGATGAGGTGGCCCGGGTGATCTCGGCGGTGCCGCTGCTACGCTACCGTGTGCCGCTATTGCTGATCTACGCGAGCGGTCTACGAGTTCGCGAGTGCATCCACTTGACTATCGACGACATTGACGGTCCGGGGAGCCGGTTGTTCGTGCGCGACGGCAAGGGCGGAAAGGATCGCTACACGATCCTGGGCACTCCGGTCTACCGGGAACTGCGGAGTTACTGGAACCGGCACAAGAACCCGAAGTGGCTCTTTCCCGCGGTGGGACGCGGACGAGGCGACTCGGCCGGAGCGGCCTACCGCATGCACCGGGCCGACGAGCCGATGCTCACAGTCCCGCCGTAGGGGAATGAACGTAGTGAATCGGGAGACCCGCACAGTTTGCGCACGCGCCT
>NZ_JACHVA010000134.1 GCF_014230055.1 Puniceicoccus vermicola
CTTTTTTTAAGATGTCGCGCTGACGACGCAGTTGCTCGTTCTCCCGGCGCAAACGCTTTAGCTCCGAGGCTTCATCAGGATCGGAGGCTCCGGAAGGCATCTCCCCCGGCTCACGCCGGTCTCGATCCCTTCCTTCTCCTCCGATCCCAGCTGCACGATTACGCCATAATCTCAGCGTGTTCGGGGAAACTCCCAGTTCTTCAGCTACGTGCTTGAGAGGGCGAGCACTACTGATCAGAAGATCAACAGCTCCCTCGCGGAACTCACGGGAATAGGCAGGTTTGGTTGGTGGCATATCGGTTATCCTTTTCATTTGCACCGAGCTGTCCAACATATCAGGGGAAGCTCACCTCAGCCAAATACCCACTCAACACCAGCGTGCTCGAGGGCATGAACAACAAGATCAAGGTCATCAAAAGAACCGCTTATGGCTTCAGGGATACGGAATACTTCTTCCTCAAGATTAAGCATGCTTTCCCCGGGAAATGACGATGAACGGCTTAATTTTGGTGTTCCTTTGGTATTCATTTTATCCTCTTCCGAAGAGGAATCAGAAGCGAGTTCTTCCGCCGCGGGTCGAGTCCTGGAGGTGGACAGGCGGGGTGGTGCCGAATTTGCGAGCTTGCGCGAAGCGGCCAAGGCCAGCGGCCCCGGAGATGTGATTCGCATCGCCCCGGGGAGTGGTCCATATCGGGAAGTTCTGGAGATTACGAACTCGGGAAGAGCTGGGGCTCCGATTGTTGTCGAAGGTAATGGAGAACTGGTGACGGGTTTTGAGCCACTCGAGGGATTTCGAAAATCGGGAGATGCTTATGTTTGCGATCTGCCGGTCGAGTTTCCTTTTGTGCTCACCCACAAGGGAGAGCGAGTGGCCCAAGATGCCGAGACGAAACAATTCGGGGAGTTGGCAAAACTCTCCGAGGATCAGAGGCAATTGCAGTTGCTTCCGGGCGTGAGTCCCGAGAGCTGGGAAATCTCGACACGGACCTATGTTGTCAAGGTATGGAATGTTTCGCACCATATCTACCGAGACCTTCGGGCTTCAGGCGCGCAAAATGATGCTTTCAATCTTCATGGAGTAGGCGAGCACCTGGTGTTTGAGAATGTGGAGGGATTTCATTCTCTCGACGAGGGATTTTCGGCCCACGATGACATTTCCTGCGAGGTTCATGGGGGAGAGTTTTATGGGAACGACAACGGTCTCGTGAATATTGCGGACAGCAAGATGGTCGCCTCGAATCTGGAGATTCGTGGAAACTTGGGGTGGGGGCTTTACTTGCTGGATTGTGAAGCGGTCTTGGACGACGTTCTTGTCGAAGAAAATGGTTTGGCGCAGATCATGGTCGCCAATTCTGTCGTCGAATGGAATCACGTGACGGCGGTGATGCCCTCGTGGAATGATCGACGCTGGGTGACCTACAATGAATCTTCGGGCAAGGAACCGGCTAAAGCGCCTCTTGTGACGGATCGCCGGAGTCAGGTTAGCGGCACTCTGCCCAAACTGGTGGGAGGATCCGATGAATAGAGTGGATCATTTTTTCAATACCTCGACTGAAGGAAGCAGGAGAAAGGGCTTCTCGCTCATCGAACTGCTGACGGTGATTGCGGTGCTCGGGATTCTCGGAGGCATCCTAACCGTGGCGGTCGGCAGTGCGCGGAGGATGGCCCGCTCGGCCGAGTGTACTTCGAACTTAAGGAATCTGGGCATGGGCCTGAATCTCTACTCGCAGAATAATCATGGTAAGCTGCCTACAGCCGGAAATTACAATACCGTTCCCGGAGTGGGTGAGAATAAGAGCTGGATGCTGGCCTTAAGTGAGTTCATGGAGCAGAAGTTTCCGGGCGAGAACGAAAAAACCATGTTTCTTTGTCCGTCCGCTGTAGAGACCTATCCGGATGGAGTGGCTCGGAGAACGTATGGCATGAACGCAGCGGGAACTGGGGCCGATGTCGAGATGCGGGTTGGGTCTTTTCTCAAGCCAACTTCGACGGTTCTCCTGATGGATACGGTTCATCTCAGCGATGGAGACGGCCAATATGCATTTGGTGCGGGCAGTTACGAGAGATTTGCGGATTGGCGCCATGGTGATTCGCTGAATGCTCTCTTTGTCGATGGTCATGTGGAGAACATCCAACGAGCCAATAAGGCGGACCTCGGTGAATATGTTCTAAACTATCGGGAGCGGGAATAGTCGGACCGATAATGTTCCCGGAGAAGTCATTTTTCCGAGATCGGGATCGTGATTCTTTTCTGGGAGGAATCAATATATCGGCTTGATGCGGTAGAATACTGAGCCCCGGGTGGCGGGGGCGGACCAATCGTTGTGACCGTAGAGGGTGTCGATGGGTTGCCATCCGTCTGGAGATAGGTCGGTGCTCATCTCGACTTGATACATCGGGGCAACGTGATCCCATGCGAGGTGGACTCCTTGGCCATGTGGGGCTCTTTCAATCTTTAGGCCGGGTGTAGGGTAACCGGCCCGGCGGAATGTTCCAGTAGCTAGACCGAGTGAGGATGCATCGCCGCTGGCGACGAATTCGTAGACGGTGGTTTCCCCGGGGGAAAGGGTCGAGGCTCCGTTTCCGGGACGAATCAGCCAATGATCCCCCTCTGCTTGTCGGGCTCCCTTACCCCATCCGCTCGTAAGCGTCGTCTCGCCCGGATCCAGCTGGAGGGTCCAGGCGGGGATGGAGTCCGATTCAGGATTGTCGACGATGATGGCGGCTTGAAATCCCGTGTCCCATTCGCTGGTAATTTTGATGCTTATAGTGGGGGTGTCGGTCGGAATACTTTGAATAAAGGCGGTATCCGGTGCCGGGTAGGCCACGGCTTGTTCGTGGATGGAGCGGACGGCTCCACGTTCGAATTCAGGTGCGAATGTTTCTGATTCGGGGACGGCTTCGTAGGTCTCCCGATGAAACAAATTTTCGGCTGCGACCATCTCGGCGTTGACCGGATTTCTCATCCAGTTTTCCAATTGCGAGAGGGTGGCGACCCAGACATCGGGTTGGTCGAGGGCCCAATCGAGGAAATCATTCAGGCCTCCCGCGGTCCCGTCATTGAGCCAGGTCGCGGCGTGGAGCCAGATGCCCAGCGGGGCGCGGTTCCGTTGTAGCGTAGTTCGAAGTTCTCCCTCAGGACGTTGTCGAGCGATTCGCCGGAGACCCCTGGGTCCATGCCTAGATAGTTTTCGCCTTCCTTGAGTCGCCACATCGGAATCTCGAGAATAGAGGGGAGGCTTTCTTCAGAGCCCGTTTCGGTCCATCTCTCGTGTTGCAGACCGTCGTGAAGGGTGTAGGGCCAGATAAAGTGCGAGGCATCGGAACTGGCCGTTTCCCATCCCGGAGCTTCCAGCGATGAGCTGTTGTAGGCGAAGTCGAGGGCTGCCAGGGCTTCAAACATCGGGCCATTATGAGCGAGAAAGGGGGCCCGAAATCCTCGGATCTCTTCGCGGGGAATGCCTGCGAATCGGATGAGGGTTTCCCGGCAGCCCTCCATTTCGTGAATCCAGGTCTCGAAATCCGTGTCCAATCCCGTCGTATGGGTCATGGTGTGGACGGCGATTTCATGCCCCGCCGCGTGCAGCCGGTGGATGAGCCAGTAGTCGGAGTCGTTGGTGCTGACAAAAAAGGTGAAGGGGATGGCGGAACCATCCGGATTTTGGTGCCCCTCGATGAGTTCCAACAATCCGAAAACCTGCTCCTGCACCGCATCGTCGAAGGTGATGACAATCATCTGCGGAACCTTATCCGGGGAGAGGCCACCGGGCGGCGATGTCGAGACGGGGATGATGGTCGCTTCCTCCGCATGGCAGAAGATCGTCAGGATCGAGAATACGATTCCTAAGCGCCAAGTGGCACCGATATGGCCGATCCAATTGATCATCTGAAATGAGAAAGAGAGAAGAAAGAGAGAGTTGGTTGTATTTTTTTTTACGCAATTTTTATACCAAATGACGTTAAATCCAAGCCGATATTCTCATTGGGGAGGGTCATTCGACCGCCAAACCTAATATTTGCATGAGGATTCTGGTTTGGTCTACGGGGCTTGCGCTATCGAAACCTATGTTCGCGACGAGGGCGTCGGAATGACCCCGGAAAAGGTAAAAGCCCTATTCTATGGGTCCGTGAACAGATCCTCCGGCACGCAGTCGGAGAAGGGGGCGGGCATCGGCCTCATGCTTTGTTATGACATGCTGATTACCGACGGGGGAAATATTCGGGTCGAGAGTCAGGAAGGCTTAGGAACGACGATGACTTTTCGGGTGCCAGAAGCTGGGGAGAAGCCGAAGACAATCGCTTGAGGTAGGGAAGAGAATCCGGATGCATCCGGTTTGGTCTCATTCTCGGATCAGTTTCTATTCATGGGGGCTGTCTGGCTTCGATTCATCCCGGCGCTCGTTGATCCGGAGATGGAGTTCGGCGAGCCCGCAGTAGAGGACGGGGACGACGAAGATCGAGAGGATGGCGAGGAGCATTCCTCCAAAAGAAGGGATCGCCATGGGGACCATGATGTCGGATCCACGTCCCACCGAGGTAAGCACCGGAAGGAGGGCGAGGATGGTTGTGGCACTGGTCATCATGGCGGGACGGACACGGCGGACTCCGGCTTCGACGGTGGCGGAGCGGATGGCTTCCCGAGTCTGGGGATCATCACGGTCAAATACCTGGCGAAGGTAGGTGCAAACGATGACGCCGTTGTCCGTCGCGATGCCAAACAGCGCAAGAAATCCCACCCAGACGGCAATGCTAAGATTGATGGTGCCCATTTGGAAAAGGTCACGAAGGTTTTGCCCGAAGAGACTGAAGTCGAGGAACCAAGGCTGGCCGTAGAGCCAAATGAGGATGAAGCCACCCGACCAGGCAAAGAGGATGCCGGAGAAAACGAGGAGGGTGGTGGAGATCCGCTTAAATTGAAAATAGAGGATGAGCCAGATCGAGAAGAGAGCGATCGGCAGGACGATGCGTAGTTTTTTCTCGGCGCGCACCTGGTTCTCATAGCTGCCAGTAAACTTGTAGCTGACGCCAGCAGGGATCTGAAGCTCACCCGTCTCAATCTTCTGCTGCAGGAATTTCTGGGCCTCTTCGACAACCTCGACCTCCGAAGTGCCGTCCTGCGAATCAAAGATGACATAGCCCACGAGGAAGGTGTCTTCGCTTTTGATGACCTGAGGCCCTCGGACGTAGTGGAGGGAGGCGAGCTCGCGCAAGGGGATCTGGGTTCCGTCCGGGGCGGCCACCAGTATCTCTTCGATCGATTCCATGCTGTCCCGCAGCTCGCGCATGTATCTCACCCGCACGGGATAGCGTTCTCGCCCCTCGACGGTTTGGGTGATCGGTTTGCCGCCGACAGCGACCTCGATCACGTCCAGAACTGTCTTGATCTTGACGCCGTAGCGAGCAATGGCCTCCCGATCAATGTCGATCTCCAGATAGGGCTTTCCAACGATTCGGTCCGCGAGGACGGCTTCGGATTTGATCGAGGGGACCTGCTTGAGGAAGCCCTCGATCTCAAGCGCGACCCGTTCAAGAGTTGCGAGGTCGGGACCGTAAACCTTGAGTCCCATGGGTGCCCGCATTCCGCTTTGCAGCATGACGAGACGGGCGGCGATGGGCTGGAGCTTCGGGGCGGACGTGGTGCCGGGAATGGTCGCGGCTTTCACGATCTCTTTCCAGATGTCATCGGGTTTCTGAATCTGGTCGCGCCATTGGCGGTAGGGCCGTCCGTCTTCGTCCGGAATCAATTCACCGTCCTCGCCCCGTTCAAAATCGTCGTCGGACTCGTTGTAGGCAAAGGTGAGGATGCGGCCGTTCTCGTCGGTGATGAACTCCGATTTGTAGGAGATGATGGTCTCAATCATCGAGATGGGTGCGGGGTCGAGTGGACTCTCTACCCGCCCAAGCTTACCCACGGCGCTCTCGACCTCGGGGATCGCGTTGATGGCCATGTCTTGTTTTCGCAGGACATCCATGACTTCACCGATCGAGGCGTGTGGCATCGTGGTCGGCATGAGCAGATAGGAACCTTCATCCAGATTCGGCATGAATTCTTTGCCCAGCCCCGGAATCGCATGGGCGATGGCGACATAGGGCTTGGACTGCTGGAGGCGGGTCGGCAGCCAGCCGAAGACTTGGCTCCAGCCGAGCCAGATCGTGAATCCAAAGAGCACGATCAGGCCGCTGAAGGCGATGAAGACGATCTTAATTCGCAAAAGGAAGGCGAGGATCTTCGCGTAGAAGGCGATGAGTAGGTAGAAAAACCCGAGTAATCCGCCGATGAGAAGGGCGACCAGGAAGAAGTTTTGCGCATGGCGTTCGGCCCCGAGGGGTTGCCAGTCGGAGGCGAGCAGTTGCACTACGAAAAGGACGAAGAGGCCGAGGAAAAGAGCGCGGGTGATCCGAAAGATTTTTTGAAAAGTCGAGGAGGTGGAATCGGACTTTTGGGGCTTCCGCCGACCGTTCCGGTAGCCGAGAAACCAGTGGGCGAGTGCCGGGAGAATGGTGAGGGCAATGACGATGGAGCCGACGAGGGCGAAGGTCTTGGTGTAGGCCAGTGGGCGGAAGAGTTTTCCTTCCGCAGCTTCCATCGTAAAGACGGGCAGGAAGCTGATGATGGTCGTCAGGACAGCCGCGAGGACGGCCCCGGAGACCTCCGTGCAGGCACGGTAAACGACCTCCAGTCGGTTCTCTTCCGGATCGGCTTCGTCGAGATGCTTGAGGATGTTCTCGATCAGCACGACCCCCAGGTCCACGATGGTCCCGATCGCGATCGCGATGCCCGAGAGAGCGACCACGTTTGCATCGACGCCGAAGAGCTTCATGCCGATGAAGGAGAACAAAACGGCGAGGGGCAGTACGGCGGAGATCAGGCCGGCGCTCCGAAGGTGTAGGACCATGACCACGACGACAATGATCGTGACGAGAATCTGCTGGCCGACGGCGCTTTCCAGCGTTCCCAGAGTCTCGTAGATCAGGCCGGTGCGGTCGTAGAAGGGGACAATTTCAATTTGGCTCTCGGTGCCATCGGCGAGGGTTTTCTTCGGGAGACCGGGGGAGATCTCACGAATCTTTTCTTTGACCCGTTTGATGACCTCCAGCGGGTTCTCGCCGTAGCGGGTGACCACCACGCCTCCGACGGCTTCCGCTCCGGCTTTGTCGAGGGCGCCTCGCCGCAGAGCCGGTCCGAATTCAATCGAGGCGATTTGGTCGAGGGTGATCGGGACGTTGTCGCGCTGGGTGATGACCGTCTTGCGCAGGTCGTCGAGATTTTCAATGAAGCCGAGGCCGCGCACAACATACTCGACCGCGTTGATCTCGATGGTTCGCGCCCCAACATCGAGATTGCTGCCCCGCACGGCATCGAAGACCTCGTGCAAGGCAATGTCGTAGGTGCGTAGGGCATCTGGATCGACATCAATTTGGTATTCTTTGACGAAGCCGCCGACCGAAGAAACTTCGGCCACGCCGTCCACGCCCTGTAGGGCGTAGCGGACATACCAGTCCTGGGTGCTGCGCAGCTCGTCGAGGTCCCAGCCTCCGGTAGGTTCTCCTTCCGGACTCATTCCTTCGAGGGTGTACCAAAATACCTGTCCGAGAGCGGTGGCGTCAGGGCCGAGCTGAGGGGAGACTCCCTGTGGCAGGATGTTCGCGGGGAGGCTGTTTAGTTTCTCGAGGATGCGTGACCGGGTCCAGTAGAACTCGGCTTCCTCCTTGAAGATGATATAGATCGAGGAGAATCCGAACATCGAATAACTGCGGATCGTCTTGACCTGGGGCAGACCGAGCAAAGCCGTCGTCAATGGGTAGGTGATCTGGTCCTCGATGTCCTGGGGCGAACGACCGGTCCACTCGGTGAAAACGATTTGCTGATTCTCGCCGATGTCCGGGATGGCATCGACCGGCACCGGATCGCGTGGCAGGAGATCCGACTCCCAGTCAAAGGGGGCGACGGAGATCCCCCAGAGAACCAGAACGGCGGTCAGAAGCACGACCACCAGTTTGTTCTCCAAACAGAAGCGAATGAGGGCGGAAAGGGGCGAGGGCCGCGGTGCGCGGGGCGCGGGGGAATCGGAATTCATTGTGAACTTCCTCTTCTTTTCAGACTGATAATCGTTTTGGTTAGAATCGCGAAGATGTGGCTGCAACGTTCGGTTCGATCCGCTACAATCTCCTCGGGAAACCACTTGCGCATCCGTTGGTATCTTCCTTTTGTTTCTCGCGCGGAGCCCCGGGCAATGACGAGGAAACGAATGTATTCCTTCGTAGTTTCCCGTCCGTGCCCTTCCTCAATATTGGCCGCAATGGAGTCGGCGCTGCCAAGTTGCTGGGAGACTAGTTTTTGAAGGGCAGGGTTACGTGTCAAAGGCGTCAAGTCTTCGATCACCAGATCGAAGAGTTCCATGGCGAGCCTGTAAGCCTTGAAGTTTTCGAGTGAATCCTGGCTCATTGGTGCGGCTCCTGATGAGTGTTTCCGGAGTTAGCCGTATTCGTATTCTCCCCCCTCGCCCTGCGCCCCTCGCCCCGAGCCCCTGTGCCAATCTCCCCCACAACTTCTCCGCAGTGAAGCATCATGGAGCCGAAGTAGGGGTTGAGGAGTTTGTCGGTGGGCTGGAGCCAGTCGGCTCCGCGGTCGTTGTAGACCATGGGGCAGTGCATTTGGTAGATCTGGCCCGTAAAGGCTTCGGGGTGGTCCTTTACCGCGGCAATCAGGACGTTGGAAAGAGTTTCGAAGTGAGGACGACGGATTCCGGCGAGATCCTCCTCGGCGAGCATCTTGTGGATGAGCTCGGGGATTTCACCTGTGTGCCCGGTAGTCGCCATCATCTCTTTGAGAGCGGCTTGGGATCCGACGAGGTCATCATTGGCCAGAGCCGCCTGAAGAGCGAAATACGAGGGTAGGATCGCGATCGCGGTTTCTCCTACGTCGGCCGAGCTGGTTGCTTCCGGCTCTGGGATCGTGGATGCTGACATCATGCTGGGCTTGGCCTGAATCTGGAGGGCGCTGTCGATTTTGAAGGCGCCATGGGTGACCACCGTTTCGCCCGCTTCCAGGCCGTCGGCGACGAGGTAGAATTTTCCGGCGCGAGGGCCGAGAACGATTTCCCTGCCTTCAAAAGTGGGGCGCTCGGCGTCGGGCTTCTCCACATAGACGACGGCGCGTTTGCCGGTGCGCAGGACCGCCGATGTGGGAACGACTAAAGGGGCCGGTTTGCTTTCGTCGGCGACGTAACCGAGCTCTTCAGCCGGGACCAGATCCATCCCGCAGACGTCACATTGGCCGGGGCCGTCTTTGATGATCTCCGGGTGCATCGGGCTGATCCATTTTCCCGCCAGCTCGGGAACATAGACCTGGCCGTCCTTGGCAATTCGCGAGGCGACGACTCCGCGGACGAACATCCCTGGCTTGAGCTGCCCGTCGGGATTGGGGACATTGACCCGGATCGGTATGGTTCGGGTTTTGCGATCCACCTCGGGATTGATGAAACTGATCCGGCCGTGGAAGGTTTGTCCCGGAAACGATTCGACGGTAAAAGTGACGTCTTGGCCGAATTTCAACCAGGGCAAATCCGATTCATAGGCATCCAGATAAGCCCAGAGAACCGAAAGATCGACAATCTTGAATAGGGGCTCGCCCGTCTGGACATAGTCGCCTTCTTTGACGTTTTTAGCGACAACGACTCCTCCGACGGGGGCTTTGAGGGAAAAGTGATCTTCGGCGGTTTCGCTCTCGAGGATGGCCTCAATCTGTTCCGGGAGAAGTCCCCAGAGTTCCAGCTTTTGGCGCGCGGCACGGGTGATCGAACTGTCCGGATCTACTCGGTAGGAGGAGAGGTATTCACTCTGCGCGGTCAGGAGCTCGGGGCTGTAGACCTTTGCCAGATGCTCACCTTTCTGGACCGGGATACCGGTGTAGTTGACGAAGAGTTCGTCGATGCGAGCAGGGAACCGGGCGGTGAGGGACTTCTCGTGCGTCTCGGCGTATTCGAGTTTCCCGACGAGCCGAATTTCGGCCTCTGGGTATTCTTGGGTGACGACAGTAGTCTGGATGTCGGCGAGTGCACGCGAAGCGTCACTCATGCTCATTTCACGGGGGCCTACTTCGGTGTCGGAATCTTTTTCGACCGGGATCAAGTCCATCCCGCAGATCGGGCAGCTCCCCGGCTCAGGTTGTTGGATCTGCGGGTGCATGGAGCAGGTCCAGAGAGTCGTTGCAGGAGGAGTTTTTGACGAAGACTCGGTAGCCGAAGACTCGGTCTCCGATGTGTTTTCAGGAAAGGCAAACCGTCCGAGTAAGATGCCCGCGAGTAGAGTAGGGATGGCGATGACGACTAGGAGGGAAATCGTTCTTTTATTCATAGGATGGAGATTTGGAAAATTCGCTGGATAGTGGTTGGTTGGCCAGGGTTTGAATGATGACGCGCTGCTTCCAGGCGTCTGCCACTGCTCGCCAGTAGAGAAGTTGCAGGTCGAGGAGGGAACGCTCACTGTCGATGACCTCGAGGATTCCGGTTCGGCCGCTCCGGTAACCAGCGCGGCTATTCTCGACCGCCTGTTCGGCCAGTCCCAGAAGCTCGTTGCCGTAGAGGTTGAGTTGCCGATTGGCGT
The DNA here is from genome assembly GCF_014230055.1 of Puniceicoccus vermicola. Classification (NCBI taxonomy): domain Bacteria; kingdom Pseudomonadati; phylum Verrucomicrobiota; class Opitutia; order Puniceicoccales; family Puniceicoccaceae; genus Puniceicoccus; species Puniceicoccus vermicola. Next base: position 10,606 of record NZ_JACHVA010000134.1, read on the forward strand.
TATTCAGGCTCGAGAGACTGGTCAAGAGCTTTGCCTGCAGGTCGTTCATGCGATTTGTGTATTCGCTTTCGAGAGAGCGCCGGCTGGCCAGGGCCTCCGCCTTGGATGCGTTGTATTTGCCGAACCATAGCGGAACGTTGACCGCGACCGTGAATCCCCACGGGTCTTGTCCTGCGTCGGGAGTGGTTGGGTTGACCACTGGATCCCCGGTTTGGATGTAATTGAGGCCCAGGGTGATGTCGGGGTAGTTGGCGAGTCGCGCGATTTCGCTCCGAGCTTCGGCGCTGTCGATTTGGCGCTGCATCATTTGCAGTTCCGGGTTGTTGGCCCGGATGGCGGCAGCGATCGAGGACGGATCGTAGGTGGTGGGCGCCGGAGCCTCCCATTTAGGATCGGGGAGGATTGAGGTCGTCGGGAGGCCGAGGAGTCGGCCCAACTCTGCGGATTGGGCGACCTTTTTTTGCTGGAGGGTCTGGAGGCGGTCATCGACTTTGCCGATTTCGACCTTGAGACGAAGGAGGGCATTCAAATCCGCGCCCGCTCGTACCTTCTCCTCGACGATGGGTTCGAGCTTTTGGAGGAGATCGCGATTCTCCCGAGTTAGGTCAATCGCTTCCCGGGTGTAGGTGTATTCGAAGAATGCCAGTGAAACCTCACGGGCCAGGACCAGTTGCTGGTTTTGGAGGGAATACCAAAGGACCTCCGCCTCTGCGGATGCAGCACTCTTCTGGCTTCCACGCTTTCCGAACCAAGGAAGCTTTTGGCTCAGAACAAACACATTCTCCTGCGGTCCGGTCCGGGTCTGGACGGATTCGATGAAGTGAGTGATCTGAAACATCGGATCCGGGAGGGCTCCCGATTGTGGAATACGCTGCATCCCGGCCTCGTAGCGTTGCTCCAGGGCCTCCAAGCGGGGATTGCTGGCCATGGCCTCGTTGAGGTAGTCCGAAAGCTCGAGGAGTTCGGGTTTGGCAGGTGATTCTGCGGAAGCGAGCAGCGCCGAGGCTAGCAGGAGGAGTGCGGGCGTCAGTCGGGTCCGCATCGGGAGGATGCGTCTGAGCGGAAAAAAGTCATTCATCGATCCTGCTTAAACGCAGGAAAGTGGCTCAACCCTCAGGATTTTGGCGAAAAACCGTTTCGCCGTATGAAGGGCTATGGTTCGGGGTACCTAAGCAGCTTGCGTGAGCATCCAAATGGCCATGGCCATCATCAAAAGGTTTTCAGTGAGGGAAATGAAGCCCAGGGGGACGCTGCTATCGCCGCCAACGCAAGCGCATTTCAAATCGCGTTTTTCGAGGTAGACGGCTTTGAAGATCGAGACCGCCCCAATACTGCTTGCGATGAGGACGATGGGTGCCACTACCCAGGTGAAGAGTCCTCCAATCATGAGAATGCCTCCGCCGGCCTCAATCACGGCGTAGACGTAGGCGTACGGAACGTAGCGCTGGGCCACGAGGTCATACTGGACGAAGCCCGTGGCGTATCCTTTCAAATCCTGAAGCTTTTGGATCCCGAGCGCACACATGCTGAAGGCGATAAACAATTCCGCGACTCGAATCAGGGAAAGGCTGCCGAGCGTTAGCCAGGTTGTGGAAAGTGCCATGAGAAACGTGACCGCAAAGATCGCCAACACGGGTTGGTAAGTTTCTCCCTCTTGGGGATCAGGGGAAAGGCCGAGATGCTCCCGGAGTGCATCGTAGCCGCCGAGATGTTTTCCCTCGATAAAGATCTGGGGAGTTTCGTCGACACGGTTTTCCTCTTTGTAACGCTTGTTCTCCTCCATGGATGTGAGGTGGTGATCTTTCACCTCGAAGTGGTGGCGCTTCAATAAATCGAGTGCTTTCACACCCCAGGGGCACAGGTGATCGGGAGTCACCATCCGATAGATTTCTGCTTTTTTCTTCATACTATTGTCCTTTCTTGGCTCCCTTTTTGCAACCTACAGGAACCACTTTTGAGCGTTTCGATAGGCTCCTTTCGGTCCGAGTCGATCAGGAACTTTTCCGGGAGAACCTCATGTTTCGTGGGAATCTCAGATTAAACGCAGGAAAGCGCTTCAACCCTCAGGATTTTTCGAGAAAGGGGGAAAGTTGGCGTTTCAGAGCCTGTCGAGCTCGGTAAATTCTCGTTTCGACGGTTTTTCGGCTCGTGCGTAAAATCTCTGCGCACTCATCGTAGCTGTTCCCCTCCAGAGTACAGAAAACAAAGGGGAACCTCAGTTTTTCGGGAAGGGATGACACCTCCTTGCGGATTCGTTTGAGATCGTCATTCGACTGGAGGTGTTCGGACGGGCTGCGCTCCCCGGAGTCGGTTTTTTCGGTGAGGGGCAGTGCAGAATCTTCACCATCCACTTGCGCGTCTAGGGCCAGAGTTTTTCGGTGCCTTTGATTGCGGCGGAGTCGGTCGCGGGCCACGTTTCGGGCGATCGTAAAGATCCAGGTCTTCGGAGCCGCCTTGGGTTTGAAGCGGTCCGCATTCTGGTAGACCTTGAAAAAGGTTTCTTCCGTGGCTTCGGCGGAATCCGCCTCGTTGTTGAGATAGCGATACGAAAACCGGAAGACGGCTTCCTTGTGCCGCCTCATCAGTTCAACGAGGGCCGATTCTTCGCCCCGGCCAATACCCGCAATGAGCTCGTCGTCTTTTGGCTCCGAGTCCATTGAGGCGTCACTGCGGAACGCTGAGGGCCTTTGCGGCGAGGTCTTGCAGGCGAACTTGTTTCTCCTCGGGCAAGACTTGCATCATCTGGAAGTAGTGGCGGATCGAGAGCTCCTGCAGCTGTCCGTGGATGATGTGCAGCTCGTGGATCAGTTGGTCGGTTTGTGGCGTGAACTCATCCGAAGTGGTGATTTCCTTTTTGAGTTCTTGGACCTTCGCTTGAAACTGCCGCTGCAATTCCGCCCGTTCCTGACGGTAGGCCGGTTCAAACTCATCGATCCGCGCGGCTTCTTCCGGGGTCAAGTCCAACTCTCGATGGAGCCAGTGATGACCGTCGGCGTCGTCGTGGCGGGTCCATCCTTCTTCGGACGAAAGAAGATGAGAGGTTAGGGACGAAACGGCGACACACAGGACGATGAGGCCGAGGGCGAGACCCAGGAAGACCCCGATCTTATTCTTTCGGTTGCTAGGAGCACTCATCGGTTACCGTTTGTGGATGTCGAAGACATCTTGGATCTGCAGAACTTCGAAGCCAAGCGCCTTGGACGCTTCGATCTCACTCTGCCGGGAGTCCGCAAAGGCGCGGGTCGAAAGAATCCCGATGCTCGAACTCACGGCAATCGTCAGCGCCAAGGCCGCGGCGACCACTCCCGGGCGAGGGATCACCCCGAGCGCCCAATCGAGCAACGACTGGGTTTCTTCCTCGGTCTTGATACGGATGCGCCGCAGCACATTCCTCTCGACGTTTACGGGGCAAGGGGGGAGGGGGGCTTCCTGCATATGGCTCACCCACCCGTCAAAATCTTTTTCTTTCATAGTCCGTTAAACGCAGAAGATGGCGAGAACCCTCGAAAATTCGAGTGAATTGCTAGGATTTCTGAAACCAATCCGGTTCCGAACTCATCGCCAGATCAACGATTTGCCCGGTGGTCTAGGTTCACTAAGAGTAGAATCTTCAGGTTTTTTCGGCCTAAAATAGGGGAAACCCGCAAAATGGAGGAAGGGGATAAAGAGGCTCTCCATAGTTCGGGAGTGGCCCTTCTTGCTGCTGACGCCTTTCCATTTTCTATCAGTCCTACGAGGATACAGGAGGAGAGATTAGATGGTCGTTCTCTGGACAATGATGGGCTTTGGTCCCGTGTTTTACATATTAAGAGTGTATGAATCTCGATGAAATAGCAGGTGTCACGGAGAAGACCTCGAAGGACATTGTGATTTTTACTGGGACGCAATTGCAGCAGTGACCTTTGGGCTGCGGAGGGATTGCTAGTTGCTCAGAAAAAAGCAAAATGAATCTGGGGTGCAAGGTCGACAGAAGTCAGTTGTCGTGAAACCTGAATTGATACTAAGTAGGCCCGAGACGAGTCGCCGATGATTTTTAATCGGTACGAGTGTCGGAGGGCGTGGAGTTTTCATTTTCGAAGAGTTCTGCTAGTTCTGGGGCATTGTCTTCAGCCAGTAGTAGTACCCATCCCGCAACTTTCTGGCTTGCTTCGAGTGAAAAGTGGGTGCGGTCGTTCGTGCCTGAGGGGGAAAATTTAGCGGCTCCTTCGGGCCCGATCTCTTGAATCTGCTTTACGCTATATTCATGAAGATCCAAGTATGGAACGTTTTCCTCTTCTGCGACAATCCGGACTGCTTCCGCATAGGGAGCGAGGGAATCTCGAAGCGATCCATCCGCCCGGAAATTGCGACGGCATACCGGTGTTATTAGGACCGGTCGGGCTCCGATGGCTCTTGCATCTTCTATATATTGGCGTAGGTGCTCCCGGTAGTCGGTCTCTGCGGCGCTCTCTCTTTCTGGGCCTTTACCTTTCTGGTCATTGTGCCCAAATTGGATTAGTATCCAGTCGGGTTTATGTGCCAAGGTTTTATCCCAAAGACCTTCGGTCCTGAAGCTCCTTGAGCTGCGTCCTCCTTTTGCTTCATTATATATGACTGTATTCGAGTTCGCATACTGTTGAAGGCCCCAACCCCATCCCGCTCGGTCTTTTGTGAGGATTGGTCCTGTTACCGTCGAATCGCCGGCTAGGCAGATAATTGTTTGCTGGGAAAGCAATGGAGTTGTGAGGAGTAACAGAATGAAGGAAATTGGCAGTAGAACCGAAATCTTAATATGGTGATGCATCTATTTAGTTTTATAATTTCGAGTGAAGTCGATGCTTCGATTTTCAGCACTTAATGACTTTAGCTGAACTCACGGAGACCTCCTGTCTCGATGAGTGTAGCCTTATCATTCGGTCGTATATTACAAAGCAAGGGGTCACTAGGATGGTTGAATACAGGATGATGGTAGCCCCGGTTGAGGTCCGTCCGGGGGGGCAGTTTTCCTTTTTGAACTTTTAAAATGGTTGTCTAAAGCATCTTGCCAAGTCGACGTGAAATGAATAAGACGTTTTCTCCAGTTTTCGAGCCGTCATCCGTTATGATCAGGTCGTAATTCATTGGGAGTGATAGAGGAAAGCCGTTCCGTAGAGGTCATGCGGAAAATGGTCGAGGGCTATGATGAGGTATGGCGCTGTTCTTCGGGGACGATCGGCTGGTTTCTGGAGGCCATGAAGCGAGCTGATTCGGATGCCGCCCCCCGAACAATACTCGTGCGTCTGTTTCAGCCCATGCTAGCCGCTGGAGCGGTCACGACTTGGGAGACATTTGACGGAGCGACCGATGATAGCCTCTGTCATCCGTGGCTGGCCGCTCCCGTTTGTCTTTTTCTGGAAGAAAGTCATTCAAAGAGGGCATTCAGTTTTCATTTCCAAGCCTTGAACGCTTGAGAGAGATATTTTCCTAAGGTGACAATTCTTCGGCCATCGCCAGTCCAGCAATTCTCCCGGTCGTCCATGCGGCCTGAAAGTTGAAGCATCACCGGTGATGCCGTCGATATCGAGAGGCGGCATCGGGGCTTCTTTTCCCTTAGAGGCGCCATAATGTGATCAGAATCCGAAAGCTATGTGTATCCGTATATGTTCTTGAGGAGGATTATTGGTTTTGCGGTGGATTTCTAGGCGGTGTCCCAGTCTCGTAGAAACTGGCAGAGATCATCAGAAGTTGCGCTGTGGCCATGGCGCACAAAGAAGCCGGAAGAGGCGACGGCGAGCTGAAGAGCGTCGCGCAGAGGACGCTCGAGGACTTTTCCCAGGGCGTAGCCGGCGTTGAAGCGGTCGCCGGCACCGGTAGATTTTTTAGGATTCTCGCAATAAGGCCCCCAAACCTCCGTCGATTCTTTGGCGCTGGCGCCGACCGCGTATCGGATGGAGTGGATAATGACAGTGTGCAGACCGAGGGCTTTGCGCAGTGAGGCAGCCTGAGATGTCGCAGTCGTGGGATCCGTTGCTTTGGGGTGAGAGCTTCCGGTCAGTTGCGAGAGGATGTTGGCTTCGTTTTGATTGAGCCCAAGGGTGACCTCTCCGTGCTCTTCATAGCGAGAGAGCTCCGACAGCATGGCCCGAATATCTGATTCCGAGCGAGTGGTGGGATCGACGAGGTCGAAGAAGAAACGGGGGGATTTGAGGTGAGAAAAGACATTTTCGCGGAGGTATTTCCAGCAAAGAGTCATGTGGGGGTAGAGGGTCCAATCTGTGATGGCGATGAGGTGGGCCTGCTCGCAGGATTTACGGAACTGTCCGTCCCGGAGGTATTCGGCCAAAGCGTCGGGATGAAATTTTTGCAATTGGCTGACGGCGCTGAACATGAGTTTGCCATCGGCGAACTCGAAAGCGAGGGTGCGGCCCGGTTCTGAGCCCCAGCTGACGAGCTGGGCCTTGGTGCCGTAGTCGGCGAAGGCCGGATGGAAGGGCTCACCGACGGTCGCGAAGGTCGTCACCGGAAGGCCCAGAGTCGCTAGGCCGTCTCCCATATTGATGGCGCAGCCTCCTGGGTCGATCTGGTTGAGAATGATCTCGCGGAGACTGCTGTGGCCGGCAGCGGCGCTGATTTGATTGCCAAGATCAGCGATAGTTTCAACGCGGCGGTATTGGTCGAGGGAGTGGCGCTCATCGACTACCGAGATCATTTCATCGACGAATCCGTCAAATCCAGTGACTACGGGAAGAGTACCGAGGGTGGACGCACGATCTTCAAGGGTTTGGGCAAGTTCAGAACGATTCATGGGATGATCAGGAATAGCTCATGGCGGTTTCGGTGATCTGCTGGTCTTCTTCCAGAGAGCGAATGGGTTGGATGTCAGCTTTTCGGAGGGAGTCGTGGTAATAGCGGACTGCGTCTTCCGGGGTGATCTCCCGGTCGGTGACACGTCGGAGGAGTTCGATAAAAACAAGGGGATGCTCGGAGAGATTGATCTTCCGACCGAAAAGGGCGACTCGAGCTCCGTATTGGCTGGCATCGTGAATCAGTTGGAAGGCGTCGCGGGTGGTTCCGGCGCTGCCTCCGAGAATCCCGACAACCAGATTCGGGTCATAGCTGACGAGTTCCTCCAATGGCCCGGGGCCGTTGTAGGGAATTTTTAGAAAAATCGGACGACCCACTTTGGTCACTCCGGCGAGGCAGCGGATGATGCTGTCGTTGAGGAAGCTTCCGACCTTGGCCGGGTCAAAGCCCGGATCGACGTTGGGGTTAAATACTTCGAGGAAGTAGCGGAATCTCTTTCGCTCGGCTTCGAGTCGGAAATCGTGAAAGGCTTCGAGGGCTGCGTAGTCCCAGTCGATGTTGTTGGTGAATGTGACGGAATACAACCCGAGGTCGGCACCGATGTGGGGGAGGTTGTGCTGGTCGGTGATTTTTCCGTATTTGATGTGATCGAGGGTTGCTGTGCGGAAGTGGCGTGAAGGCTGCGATGGGTACTGTCCGCCGCGGACCGCCCAGACATCGGTGGTGTCGTTGGCGCGGGCGGCGGGAGTGATCGGGGAGTTGCGGAAGAGGCCCTCGACCATGCCCAGCTGTTCAAGATTGGAAGCGGAGAGGAGGACGATGTCGACGATCTTCTGCCGGATGACCTCCCGGATCTGGGCCTGATAGTCGGGCAGGGTTTTGTAGCACTTCTGGTCCGGATCGTATCCGTGCGGACAGGCGCCGGCTCGGTTGGGGCCCGGAGCCATGACGCCGAAAGCCATGTCGGCGTCCTTCGCATCCGCGATGATGAAATCTTTGAAGTCGGTCGAACCTTTGGCGATTCGATTGAGCTTTTGGTCGAGTGTTTTCAGAAACGGCATGATGGATTGGGAAATTCCGGGTGATCAGATTGACGGTGAATTCGTGCTGCAGGTGGAAAAGCTCTGCGGTTGGCGAATAGGAGGTGGCGCGGGTCGTCTCCCGATTTAGTCTTCCGAGATCAGTCGGATCATCGGCGGTTCGTCCTCTTCGATTCCGGGAAACCGGCCGATATTGGGATCGGCGAAGAAATTGTCGTGGGCATCGTCGTTGGCGGTGGAGACCTCGCCGATGATGCATCCATCGCTTTCGGGCCAAAAGGCGTGGTAGATCCCTGGGATCAGGGTGATGCGTTCTCCGGCACCAATGGTAAGAGTTTCGCCGGAGGCCTGTGGTCGCATCTTCCCGTTCACTTGAATGTCGAACCGTGTTCCGGGTTCGGTCTCATTCGGAGGACCGGCCCAGAGCTCGAAGGAGAGACTTCCGGTTCGGCAGATGATATCTTCCTTCTTTTGGGCGTGGGTGTGGGAAGGAGTGGTTTGTCCCTTGCGGGCATACATCAGCTTCTCGCAGTATTCCGGTTCCTCGGCCAGGTTGATCAGGACGAGCCCATAGTGATCGAAGTCCCCGAGTCCAAAATCGGTGATGTCCCAGCGAGGGTCGGGGGGAAGTGTCCAGCCGTGGGATACAAAGCAAGCTTTGGCCTCTTGGTAGATTTGATTGATCGCGGAGCGTTTCATCGAAGGTTGGGAGTTTTGCGCAGGGCTAGATGGGGATGCTTTTGCCGAAATTCTTTCTCCTTGGCGGTGGGGAAGTTCTCGTCGGTGACCCAGGTGTTGAAATGAGACCAGTCGGCGAAGCGGACGGTTGCAGATTCCTCCAGCTTGCCGCTGTCGGCCGCGAGGATGGTGACCTTCGCGTGGTCGAGCACGGCTTTTTTGACACTCGCTTCGGTGAGTTCGGTGGTCAGGAGCCCGTGGGACGGATCCACTGCGGAGGCGCCGAGGACGGCGACGTCGAAATGGAGATGTTGAACCCACTCCAAGGCCATCCCTCCGACGAGGGCACCCGTCAGAGCCCGCACCTCGCCGCCAACGGCGATGAGGGAGGAGCTGTGATTGCCCCCGTGATACATCAGCGGGAGGGAATTGGTGTAGAGGGTATAGGGGGCGTCGCGGGCGAGAAGCTCCAACCCCGCCTCAAGGCAGGTCGTACCCGCATCGATGAAAACGGAGGATCCGGGAGGGATCTCGTCGGCCACGGCCCGCCCGATCCGGCGTTTGATCTCGGGAGCCCGCTTCCGTTTGAGACTGAAGGATGGCTCTCCTTCCAAGCTGCGGCGGTCCAGCACCGCGCCGTGGATGCGCAGTACCTTTCCCTCTTCCTCGAGTTGAACCAGGTCGCGCCGCACCGTCGCCGGGGAGGCTTCGAGCTGGTCGATCAAATCCTGCACGGAGACCCGCTCGGTCTTGCGAACGTAGTCGAGGATCTGTTTCTGACGGGAAATGGCGGTCATTTTGATTATATATGATGGAAAATGATCGAAGTAATCAAGTTAAACTTGTTCTAGGTCCGATAACGGTGCTCTGATGAATGCCGAATTGGGTATTTGTCTTCGGTGGAAAGGCGAAGGTGATCCACCTTATTCTCGGATCTCGGGGCCACAGGTGAGGCCGTCGAGATTCAAAGTGTTCGAAATTGACCGAATGTCTCGAGAAACGGAGTTGTCTCGACGAGAAGTGATATCAAACCTTTGCCCATGATGAAAAAATTATGTAAATCGGATGATTCGCTGCATTTCCAGTAAGGAACCAGGTGGGGTGAATCAACTCCTCCCGCCCGCCTACTGGATGGTTGGCTTGATCTTTGTATTGTTACTCGGGTTGGGGGTGTTGGTCTATTTCATCGCGCGGCCCTTGATTCGTTCAGATGGTGCTGAGGTGATTCCCGGTGCGAGCTATGTCTCGGCCTATCAGCTGCGAACCGATGCGAATCTTTCCAATTTATCATTGGAGGAGGTTCTTCAGTTGAATCAGTCTGAAGCGTTTGAGTTGATGCCAGAAGTCGATGTAGCGCCGGTGCTGAATCAGGAACTCGGAGAAGATCAATGGTATCGATTGGATTTTCACCCAAATGGAATTACTGGGACTATCATTCTAGACTTAGTATGGAGAGTCTTTGATCAAACGGAGCTCTACATTCCGGATTCAAACGGAGGGTGGCGGGTAGAGCTCAGTGGTGCTTGGGTATCGAAATGGGATCCCTTGCGTTCCGAAAGGTGGTCGGCCTTTGAGTTGAACATTCCGGCTGATGAAGGACTTTCTGTGTACTTACACGTAACGGATGGGTTTCGGCTTCCGACTCAATTCCATGTCTGGCGAAATCCCAGCGATTTCCTGCAATGGGAACGTTTCGTGTATGTTAAGAACTTCGGCTATTTTTCCCTTTGGGTTGGGATGGTGGCCTATGGGCTTTTTCTTTACGCCCTTCTCCGGGAGAAGATTCAGTTATACTACGCATTCTTTGTATTTTTGTTCGGCGGAATCCAGCTGATCAGCGAAGGATTGATTTGGTATGTTTTGAGACCGCAACAATGGCCGGTAGGAGAGTTGCTGGTGGCTGTTTTTGGAGTTTTCTCCTTATTCTTTTTATGTCTGTTCGCCCGTAGCTTCCTGAGCACGAAGGAGGAAGATCCTGCTTTGGATCGATGGATGCGGCGGACGCAGAGGATCTCTTTGATTCCTTTGTGTTTGTCGGGAGTGCTGTTTTGGCCCCGTTTTGCGCTTATCTACCTTCAATTTTTCCTGTTGATTGCTTTGATCGTCATCGGGTTTTTGGTAGTAGCCAGTGTAAGACGGTGGATGTTTGGGAGTCGATCGGCCCCATTCTTTCTTCTCGCATTTTCTCCCTATTTTTTCTCTTTGCTCCTGCGGGTATTTGCGGCCCAAGATGTCGTCGTTCGGGACGACGAATTCCGACTTATCACCTTGATTGGAAACGCCCTCTGTTTGATCTTTTTGTCGTGTGCCGCAGCATATCGGCATCGCTTGACCTTAGAGGAGAATTTTCGATTGCAGGCGAGCTATGTGGAACGGCTTGAAGGTGAGGTGGAGGAACGCACTCGCTCATTGAGAAAAATGGGTGAAGAGTTGTCGGAAGCCTTGATTCAGAAGGATCGGATTATGGCGGTGATCGGGCACGATTTGCGGGGTCCAGCGGCTACGTTGCAAGGCTTGGCGGAGTTGTGGAGCATGGATCCTGATGCGTTTACTCGTGAGGAGCTGGCGGAGATGAGCGAGGATATCGCTAATCTTTGTACGCTTCAGATTGAACTCCTGAATAATCTTATGATGTGGGGTGGAAGCCAGCGTGGAGTCTGGAAGATGCAACCCACGCACTGTACGATTAAATCGGTTTTGGGAACTGTCTGGTCTTTGCTGAAACCGATGGCTGCAGCTAAGCACCTAAAACTTCGGGACAACCTGCCGGATAATTTAGAAGCGTATGTCGATGAACAACTGGTACAAACTCTGCTGCGAAACCTGATCGCAAACGCGATTAAATTTTCAATCACTGGGAAGTCGATCGAGGTGGGTGGACAGCGCATGGAGGGTGGTGGGCTGGAAATCTATGTTCGTGACGAGGGAGTCGGGATGTCCCAAGAAAAAGTGAAAGCCCTTTTTCAAGGATCCGTGGAAAGCTCTTCGGGAACGAAGTTAGAAAAAGGCGCAGGAATCGGCTTAATGCTTTGCTACGACATGCTCGTTGCCTCCGGAGGTAATATACGTGTGGAGAGTGAAGAAGGGGTGGGGACGACTCTTACTTTTTCGGTTCCAGAGGCGGAAGGACGGACGGAATGAATCGCTTCAGAATGGAAGGATGAACCTGGAGGCAACGTCCTTTAAGTTTCGCAAACCGCAGACAACCGATCAAGACGGTACAAGGGCGTGAGACGGAATCAAGCGATGCCGTCGTAGTCGATGAATTCGGCTGCGAAGTGGAGATTGGGGATGATGTGGCTCTCCATTTTGCGAAAGTCGATGTTGTTAATGCATGTGCTTGCTATATATTGGGGAGCCCAAATCTGGACAGCAGAGATGCTTATATACAAATATTAGCCTCACGGTAATTTATGAATCTTGATGCAATTGCGCAAGCGGCTGGAGTCTCGCGTATGACGGTTTCCCGGGTAATGCGAAATCATCCGGATGTGAGTCGAAAGACGCGGGAGCGGGTACTCGGAATCGCGTCCGCAATGAATTATCGTCCCAATCCGATGGTCTCGGTTTTGATGTCGCAGGTCGCTGCCGCGAAGAAATCTCAGTTCCATCCTACCTTGGTTTATGGGTGGGAGCACGAGGTCATCCGGACCCGCGCGGCTTTGGAAAAAAGCAAAGGCGGTTACTTTAAATGGGTGAAACGTCGGGCGGAACAGTTGGGCTTTCATGTGGAAGCTCTTCGAATCAACGAAGAGGGGATGTCGCAGAAACGGTACAGCGATATTTTGAAAGCTCGGAATACGCCCGGTTTGATCATTGCTCCTGCAGAAGATCCGGAAGTCTCTTACGATTTTGACTGGGATGCGATGTCCTCGGTGACCTTTGGGTACAGTCTGCGAAGGCCGGCCCTGAATCGGGTCTGCCTCGATTATCAGGCGGGAATCTACAAAGCGCTGAAACGGTTAACTGGGTTGGGATATCGAAAGTTCGGGTTGATGCTCGGGAAGACGACTGATGATAGGATTCAACATTTGTGGAGTTCAGGTTTTTTGACATTTCATTGGGAGGCCGACCTGAATTGCAAATCGAATATATACATAGCTGAAACAGACTCCCAAGATGCTTTCGTGCAATGGTTCGAGTCCCATCCGTTTGAAGTGGTTCTCTCTTATGCGGAAACATCGCACATCGAATGGGCCCGTTCGGTTGAAGCCCGCTTAAACCGAAAGCGGGCCTGTCAATTCGTGCATCTTGACGGTGATTTTATGGAGGAGTCCGCACTCTTTCTGGGGAGTCTGGAATCCTGTCGAAGGCAGATGGGAGAAGCCGCGGTAGAATTACTCGTGGCGCAGATCAAACAAAACGAACATGGGGTGCCGGATCGACAACGGTCGGTGGTGATCCAGCCGGAACTGATTTTGAACGGGGAATCTTGTCAGAGCTGACGGGCCTTATTCGCTTCGATGGGTAGGGGAAGTCGAATCTACGTTTTCGAAGAGCTCGGCAAATTCCGGGACTTTTTCCTGGGCAAGGATAAGAACCCATCCGGCCACTTTCTGGCTGGCCTCGAGCGAGAAGTGCGTGCGGTCGCTCGTGCCGGCGGGAGAAAATTCGGCGGCTCCTTCAGGTCCCATTTCTTGAATCATCGTGACGCTGTACTCGTGAAGGTCCAGATAAGGAACGTCATTTTCTTCGGCGACGATGCGAACCGCTTCTGCGTAGGGCTCCAAAGTGTCTCGGAGTGATCCGTCCTCTCGAAAATGCCGACGACACACTGGCGTAATCAATATGGGTTGAGCGCCAATGGCTCGGGCATCTTCGATATACTGGCGGAGGTGGTCCCTATAGTCGGTCTCCGCCGCACTTTCTCGTTCGGGCCCCTTGCCCTTTTGGTCATTGTGACCGAACTGGATGAGGATCCAGTCGGGTTCATGTGCCAAGGTGGTATCCCACAGGCCTTCGGTTCTGAAGCTTCGCGAACTACGTCCACCTTTGGCTTCATTGTATATCGTGATACCCGGTTTAGCGTATTTTTGCAGTGCCCATCCCCATCCCGCTTGATCGCGATTGGCGCTTCGCCCAGTTACTGTCGAATCGCCGGCCAGGCAGATAATGGTCTCTTCCCCTCGAAGAGAGGTTTGAAGGATTAGTAATAAGCTGAAGATGGACAGCAGAATACGGGTTCGGTTTTTGCTTCGCATGGGTTTTTCTGAAATGGAAAGGAAGATTTTACGCTTTGACCGAATGGAGTGAGCTCACGAAATTTGAGGAAGATTCCGAATTTCTACGAGCGTTGCGTTCTCATTCGGCATGGAATTGCACAGTATCCGGTCTCCTTCGCGGTTAAACACAGGATGATGACAGATGCGATTCGGGTTGCGACCGGGAGGTTCCGTTTCGCCGTTGAATTTGGGGAGGTGCACTTTTTTCAAAGTTTTGCCGGTTCTTCTCGAAATGAAAACGATGTTCCCGCCGGTTGCAATACCTTCGTCGGTGACGATCAAGTCATGATCTGCGGGGCAGGTGGAGGGGTGCCCCCCGCTTGCGTGGTCGCAAATATTGCGATATCCGGTGCCGTCGTAGCGGATTTCCGACAATGTGTACTGACTGGGGCTTTTCGTAGATGGGCCATACCCAATCAGGTGTTCATTGTCTGCTTGCCAAGCCCAGTGAACGCCTCGTCTCTCGAAGCTGAGATCGATTGCCATGTGAATCTCTTCAAGATGGTGATCGGCAGTAAAGACGGTCGTGATTCTGGGTTCCCCGCGTGTTTTTGCGACGCAGTGATTTCCGAAAAAGAAGAGGCACCGGTCACCCCTTCGATTCCAGCGAACGCAATAGGTCATCAAGGTGAGCCCGTCGTGGGAGCCCAGCCTCTTTTTTATCTTTCGGTCTTCTTCGAGGATTCGATCTTTCATCGGGTGACGCTCTAGAATTTCCCGAGTGCTTAACAGGATCCTTGGAGGATCTTCTGCCGAAAACGAAAGTCTTGAGATTCCGTGTTGTTCTCTGGCTTGGAACGGCACCGGTGAGCTTGATTCATCGTATCGTCCGCTTCCATACCCTGCGGCATAGAGCATGCCGTGTTCGCAGGAGAGTGCCGGTTCCCCGAGCGGAGGAATGCCCTCAATGTCTCCACCAACGGTGACAGATGATCGATCCAGCAGATCGAAACGTGTCGTTCTTGGGTGTCTTAGCGTTCCGGTCTGGAAGTAAACCTTCCTGCTATCCGGAGACCAACTCTGCCAGAGGCCCGTGTGCCAAAAACTGTCGGTGGTCGGTACGGCACCAAAGTGATCGAGAATCGTTCCGTTCGGCGAAAGTATCAGAACTTCCGCGACTCGTGATTTTAGGTCGGCACCTGCGGCCAGAATGCGACCGGAGTTGTCTGGGGCATAGGGGCAAAGGCTATAGTAGCTATGTAGAGTCCATCGGTTTCTGACTGGCAACAGCGACAGAGAACCAATGGAAGAGATCGATTCAAGGTTCACAGTGTTTTCGGAATCGATACCTGTGCCCGTATTTCTTTGATCGAGGCTGGTGTGGAGGCGTGTCGGCGAATGCGAACGATTCCGTTTAGGAACGTTTGCGACGACGAAGTGAAATGACGAATAGAACCGCTATCGAGCCGAGCAAGCCGTAGTGATTCGGCTCCGGAATAGACAGTAGTTCGCTTTGAGAAAGAGCAGTGTCGGAGAGGCGAACTTCGTCGATCCACCCGGCGAAGTACCGGGAGGGGCTTCCGTTCGAATAGCTGGCTCCAATGGTGAAATCGGTCGAGGAATTGTAGAGACTGGTATAAGTATCCGAATCGGTGCTCATTGCGATGGTCTCATTGTCAGTAAGGTTCTGAATATAGAAGGTAGCCTCGACTCCTCCCGGATTCGAATAGTTGACACTGGCGGCCACGTAATAATCTTTGCCTATTTCCAGAAGGAAATCGTCTCCGCTGGAAACGAGGGTTTTGGTGAAGCTGGCGCTGGCCCCTTGAGAGATTTGAAGGAACAGACGGTTTGCCCCCAAGCCGGACCCGCCTCCGGTGGTTCCGAATTGCCACGCTGCGTCGCTCGAGTCGAATTGCCCGGCGATAATGCTGGGAGTCGTCGAACCCGAGGAGGAGTTCAGGCGGACGTAGGATTCGATCGTGAAATTTTGGAATCCGAACTCGGCCTGATCCCCGATGCTCAGGTAGCTTGTGGCCGGCGAATCGAAGTTTCCGGTCTGCGCATTCGGGGCGCCAGTCTGAGGAACCGGATTGGGAAAATCCGTAAAGCTGGCATTGGAAATAACATCCACGTCCGCCGGGGCTGTGTTGTTGGTCATATCGAAGCCGTTGCCGGATGAATCTTCACCGACGTTGCTGCTGTTTTCGAAACGCCAGTATCCCACGGTTGCGCCGGAGGCCGCGAAGGGGAGGAAGGACAGGATACTGGAAATTGAAAGGAGGGGGAGGAGGATGGTTTTCTTTCGCATGGTTTTGATTCTGTAGGGTTTGTCGTTTTGGCGAGCGGGATGGATGCGTGCCTTGGGTGAACCAAATGACTGAAAAGGAATCTTGATTGCGAGACGACCTCGAGGTTATGAACATCGTTACATTTTTCTGATGAAACCTTCCGAGGACAGATTTGAGGCTTCGGCTCCGAGCATGGCCGATGTTGCGCGGGCTGCGGGAGTTTCCCGAGCGACAGTCTCCCGCGTGTTGAATGGTTCGGCCGCAGTGAAAGATCGCACGATAGAACGAGTGGAAAGTGCGATGGAAGCACTTGGTTACAAGCGCAACCCGATGGTGCAGGCGCTGATGAACCAAGTACGCAGAAGACGGGTCCAGAGTATTTGTAATCTTCTTTGGCTGGAAGAGGTGGGGGAGGAGCACACTGCCAATCGGTTGTATCTCATCCGTGAAGCCGCCCGAAGGCGGGCCGAATCGTTGGGATATGGCTTTGACGTGCTTCATCAGCGGGTGGGGGAGTTGAGTGAGGAGCGATTGTCGGGGATCTTGCTGGCGCGCGGGATTCGCGGTGTTGTCATCGCGCCGGCGGTTCGACCGGTCGAAAGCTACAGTTTTCCCTGGGGTGATGTGGCGACTGCGACGATCGGACGTTCGCTGACGAACCCGAGAATTAGCTATGTCATGATGCACTTCCAGCATGCCATGGACCTGATGTTGGAAGAGTTGAATGCCCGAGGATACCGGAGGATTGGATTCATGCTTTCAAGGGAAGGAAACGCACGGACGGAGAGGGTGCCCTTGATGGCCTACTTGCATCACAGGTTTTTTAGCGATCCAGGGGACTGGGTTGAGCTTCTGTGGGATGACGGGTTATCGGGGGACTCTTTTCAGGAGTGGTACGATATGAACCGCCCGGACGTTGTCGTGGGACTCTATACGAATGGATTGGATTCACTGAGGAGTTGCGGTTTTCGGCTTCCGGATGATGTGGGGTTTGCGAGTTTAAGCAGTCGGGACGAAACCCCTGAAGTCAGTGGAGTTCGGGCGCCCGTCGAGGCACTGGGAGCGGGTGCGGTGGATTTGGTGGTCGCGCAGATTCAGCGCAACGAGTGCGGCATCCCGACGATGCCGAAAACCATTCTCGTGGAGGGGGATTGGAGGGAGGGCAGCACTCTCCGGAGAAAGAAATCCTCTTCGGAGAGCTAGATTTTCTCATTTCGTTACGGGTAACAAAATGAAGCGTTAGCTCTTCGGATCTGTTTTCCGTAGGGATTGGATCGTCGATGCGGTTTCTGCTTCTTTAGACTGTATTGGACCAATGCTCATCCCTCTTCAGATATCCCATCCCTCCTGACTTCCGCCCTGTGGCCTCTCCCCATTCCAGTCGAGAAAACTCCGGTTTCGCATTGATCGTCGCGCTCATGTTGGCGGGCTTGGTCCTTCTTCTCCTTGTCATTCTAAGTGCCATAATCCGAATGGAAGCAGGGCGTTTATCGGTTGACGCGCGAGTGCGGGAGGCGCGAACGAGCGCTGTCTTGGGGTTTCAGGTAGCGATGGGAGAAGTTCAGAGTGGACTGGGCCCGGACAAACGGATTACGGCCAACGCGTCTTCTTCTTCGGTCCCGGTTGAAGGCAAAGAGCATTGGCTTGGCGTTTGGTCCAGTAACGGGACCGGGGCGGTCGAGTGGATGGTTTCGGGAGACGAAACTCCTGATGTAGGATTTGGCGATTCGGCCGAACTCGTCGGATCCGGTTCGGCAGGGGAATCGGTTAAGGCTCCGAAGGTTTCCGTAGGAGCAGGAGGAGTTTTAACAGCAAGCTATGCCTATTGGGTCTCGGATTTATCGCAGAAAGCGCTTGTGAATTTGAGGGATCGTCGGCTGACGGAAACGGGATACGACTTTGATCGGATTGCGACCTTGAATCAGCCTGGAACTTTCGATCTGGCGGGTTTTCCCGGTTTGGAAGGTGTTTCGGCGATGCAGGATCCCACGCCCGATGGGGAGTCTCTACGGAAGGATCTGAGCAAACTGATCTCTCCGGAGCAGCTTGGGATTCTCGATTCCAATTTCGCACAGTCTGCCAAAGATCATTTTCACGATCTCACGGGTGTGAATTTCGGATTGCAAACGAATGTGGTCGCCGGGGGAATGAAAACAGACTTGAGCGGAGCTCTCTCATCTTCCCTGGCCGGGGAGATCTATCCGGAGGGACCGCCGTGGGAATTGCTAAAAGACTTTTTGTCGCTGCAAAGCGAGGTTGCGGACGGAGGGATTCTGCCGCAGTCCCGCTATCCCACAACGGTGCAAGGTCGTCGTGTACAGGTCGCGCCGAATGATACTCTTGGCTATCCGGTTCGTCATGGGATAGCACCTGTCGTTCTCTTTTGGGAGATGGGAGTGGAGGTCGTTCCTGATCCCCCCGCAGTGTATTCGGCTACCGACCCGATCCCGTTGCAGTTGCGGGTAGAACCGGTGATTGTGATGCTGAATCCCTACGATGTTGCGCTGGATAGCAGCGATTATGTCTTTCGCATTACTTCTGGGAGCGGCACCTACGACCCCGCGGCCAGAAAAGTGGAACGTTATCCGAAGTTCGAGATGAAGTTCCTGGATCAGAACTTTAATCTGGTGAAGATTATGACGCCGACGGATGGCAGCTACAGCTACGGCAACTATCTCAATGAATGGCTGCCGGGATTTACGGGGCACGGTGCGTCCGATGGGACTTCTTATGCGTATAATTCGCTGCGAGTTGGATTTTTGGGATCTTTTGAGCCCGGAGAGGTCAAAGTATTCTCCCTTGATTCCGACCAAGACCTGCCGGGCACTTCGGAAGATTTTGTCCTCCGGCTTGCCGAGGGTGAACCGGCCGGGTATTTCGCTCGTTCCGGCGATATTAGTGCAAGCTTAGGAGAAGACTTTACCGGTCAGGATTATGACAATTACAGTTCGTCCGGATATACCCTCCGATTGAGGCTCTCAACCGGTGCAGTGGTCGGCAGTCTCTATATCGATTCGGTGGATACGGAGTATTCCCCCGCCTCCGAGAATCTCACGAGCACGCAGCAAGTGCGTCTCTTGCAGCCTTTGCAACGGCCCCGAATCTTCTTCGGTGCGGCCCTGAAGGGACCGAACGACTTGATTAATAGCGAGAGGAATCCCGCATCAGTCGATGGTGCGAAGACTTTAGCTTCTTACAATGTTCGTTCCCATTATCAGTCGACCTTGCTTCCCGGATCAAGCTTGGCGGGCGATTTCAGGTCGGCCCCCAGCTACTCGCCTCGCACCGATACGCAGTCTTTCTACAATGGGGTCGCTTCTCTGTGGGACGGTTCGTTATACGACTATTCACAAGGAGAGTCTCGCATGGTGTTGTTTCATTTGCCGCAGGATACGACCTTTTCCTTGGCGGAGCTTCAACATGCGGATCTAAGTTTCAGCGTCTATTATCCGACGTATGCAATTGGAAACTCGGTGGCGAATCCATGGATACCGGGAAACGATACCGTGGACTCGGATACCGGTCTTCAGGACTTGTCGTATCTCCTCAACGAGTCGCTGTACGACGGGTTCTATTTTTCGACAGTTCCTCAGGACTCCTCCGAAGAAGCGGTTCCCGAGAATGTGCGGCTTTCCGTTTTGAAGGGGGCGGTGGATGCGGAGCTCCGAGATTCACAACGCAGCGCCAATTGGATTTTCACTGAGGGGCCGTTGAATGTGAATTCACTTTCCGTGGAGGTATGGACCGCCTTTCTCGGCAGTATGCGGGATTTTCCGGTTCGATACCGTGATATTTTCGGGGGAGAGATCGAGAGTGATTTTGCGGACGCGGGGGCCTTTGGGCGCAGTCCATTACCTGCGGATGGGGCAGTTCCTTCGGTCGGAGGGAACGAGGAACGGCCGGACGTTCAAAGTCCTGAGTATTGGCGCGGTTTTCGAAATCTGACGGATGATCAGATTCGCAATTTGGCGGGACAGATTGTTCATCAGGTCAAAGAGCGCGGTCCCTTCTTCAGTTTGGCCGATTTCGTCAATCGTGACCCGCAATCCGAATCGTTGGGTTCCCGCCTCAGAGGGGCGTTGCAGGCGGCGATTGATTCCGAGAATGCAGTGGTGATCGATGGGGAGACCTATCAACCCGCTTCTTTGAATCCTCTGGCCACGAATCAGAATGCGGTGACGGCTGTCCCTTCCGGCTTCCCCGACAGTACCGGGTATTCGGTCGATTTCCGTTTTCCCGAGGCGGTGACGGGACTACGCTCTGAAATGGCTCCCGGCTATTTGAATCAGGCCGATATTCTGATCCAATTGGGACCTCTGTTGACTGTGCGGGGGGATACCTTCCTGATTCGTTCCTACGGAGAATCCGTGAGTCCTCTCACGGGGGAGGTCCTCGCGAATGCCCGCTGTGAAGTGCTGGTGCAACGTGTTCCCTCCTATTTGCTGGATCCTTCTCAGTCGCCGGAAGAGGCGGCAAATGCCCTCAATGAGAGAATGGGTCGAAAGTTTCGCGTCCTCTCGTTTCGATGGTTGGAGGAGTCCGGATATTAGCACGATGAGTGGCAAGATTCTACATTTACTCTTCGGGATTCTCGGTATGCACGTTCTGTTTATCGGCTATGCCTTTGCAGAATCGCCCGTGCCTCCGGTGAACGCGCAGCTTCGCTTTTCCATTTGGAATGATGGCTTCAATTTGCGTGATTCGGTCGAGTCAGAACCTTCGAAGAATGCGGAGATATTTTGGTGCGTGAGCGGTGAGGAGATCTTTCCAGTGCGGGCGGCTTTAGGTGATTTCGGACCGAAGTTCGAATATCGTGGGAGCCAGACTCTGCGGATGTATTCGACACGCCCTCCTTCGACCGGTGCGTTTCCGAATCCGGTTGCGGAATGCAGGATACTTCCCTCTACCAAAGAGGCAGTTGTCATCTTGTTCCCACAGAACGATGAGAAAGGGAGACAGTACGAATCTCTCGTGATCGATCAGTCCTCCACTTTCAAACAAGGGGAAGTCTACCTGCAAAGCCTGTATCCGAAAACCCTCTATTTACGATTGAATCAAGAGAGATTGGTTCTTGAGCCTTTCAAGAATGCCTCTTTCTCATTGGACGATTCGAACTCCCGAGGAGTTCGTTTGCAGGTAGTCGTTCGGGATGAATCCTCGGACCGGGTCCGACCGTTGATTCATCGATTTATTCGGATGAATCCCGAGGGGAGAGTTTTTGTTTTTATTTTACCGCACCCCATGAGGGTCGATGCGGCCGAGCTTCGGCTGCTTGAGGCATCGTTGGATGCAGAAAATCCATGAAAGCTTGCAAGAAAACTCTGAGAGTGGCTCTGGTCGGTGTTTCCGGTTACGCTCATTGGCATTACAACATGCTGATCGCTTTGGCCGACGCCGGTCGCATCACACTGCGGGCGTGTGTGATAATCAATCAGGAAGAAGAGTCCGCTCGTTGTGAAAAATTGGAGTCGATGGGCTCTCGGTTGTACGGCGATTTCGATCAGATGTTAGCGGAGGAGGGATCGGAGCTCGACCTCTGCTGTATCCCAACCGGAATTCGCCTCCACCGTTCTATGACAATAGCCGCGCTGGATCGGGATATGCACGTCTTGGTTGAGAAACCGGCAGCGGGCAGTTTGGAGGAGGTTCGTCAGATGCAAGTTGCGCGCGATCGTTCGGGGAGGCAGGTATTCGTGGGCTTTCAAAATATGTATGCCGACGATCTTCTCCATGTTAAAGATCTCTTGGTTTCGCGTATGTTGGGGGCGATTCTTAGAATCAAGGTTCAGGTCTGCTGGCCCCGCCCGGAGAGCTATTATACTCGGAACGATTGGGCCGGGAGATTGGTTGTCGCTGGCTGCCCGGTTTTTGATTCTCCCGCGAATAATGCGATGGCTCATTTCATCATGATGGCCCTTTTCTGGGCGGGACCGACGCGTTCGACGATGGCGGCTTGGTCGGATCTTGAGGCTCATCTATACCGTTCGCAGGAGATAGAGAGTTTCGATACTTTATCCGCAAAGCTGAGGACGCAGTCCGGGGCGGAGATACTCTGGAACATGACCCATTCCTCCTCCGAACTGCTAAGGCCCGAAATTGTCGTCGAATGTGAACGAGGAGCCATCATCTGGCGCGAGGATGAGGGTGGGCGTGTCTGTTTCACCGAGGATTCGACAGAACCCGATATTGTTTTCGACCCATTTCCCGAAACTCGCCAGGTGATGTTTCGCAAAGTCGTCAACGTTGTGACCGGATCCGGCGAGTTTGTTTGCGATCTCGATATGGCTTCGAGCCATACGAGATTTATTGAAGAACTCCATCGTATCTCTCGGATCCAGCAAGTTTGTGGAGACCGGATACTGGAACGAATGGAAGAGGGAAAATCCTACCGATATGTCTCCGGTCTCACCGAAATGATTCGGAGTGCGCATGCTACGGGAACACTGCTGCCTCAAATTTCCTCACCATCGCTAGTTCGATAGAGGACTACCTACGAAGATTCATCGATCGATCCAATTCGCTATGCATAAATTTACGTTTACTGGGATTCTGTCTTTCCTCTTATGGTTGATTTCCGCAAATGTCCTTCAGGGATATGAGTGGATCTCCACGGACGAATCGGTTCAACTTGAGTTGGACGAGAAGACAGGGGGGATTCGGTTTTGGGAGGTCGACGGGAAGGTTCTCTCGGATGTGCCAGACTCGGATTTCGATGGTGTCATCGGCTTCGAAATGGAATCGGGGTGGGGCGGCTGGTTTCAGGTGGAGTCGTTTGAAGTGCGGTACGATTCGCCCGTCCGAATCCTCTTCGAAGGGATTCTCCATCTGGATCAAGAGAGCGACCAGAGCATAGGGGAAATGCGGGGCAAGCTGGTCTACGAGTTGAACGACGAAGGGCGAGAGATTGAGCTTTCGTTTCAACTCGTTTCGGTCGCGGAAGGATTGGATGTGAGCCTCTCCCGCTATTTTTGGACCCAAGCCTTTGATCTGAATCCGAGAAAACGGGTGTATTACCGAGGAGATTTTCAAACCGATTGGGAGACTCGTTATTTCTATCAGTATACGGTGGATCCGCGTCCCGGAGACGATTTGCTTTTGCCACCGGATCGAAACGAATGGCGCTTTTTCGGTTTGGATCGTTTGGGTAATGGCGCATTCCGCTTGTGGAAAGCCGAGAGCTTGAGAACGAGTCCGCTTGTGTTGGAGGAAAGCCTTTCTCCGGCGCCGATCGTTCAGATCTATGACGAGTCGGGAGGTGTTCTGGTCGAGTATTCTCAGATGGATGAGATTGTAGATGGACCGTACCACCGTCGTTTAGGAGTCGACGCTGCTGGTGGGGGGCGGGTATCTGTCGACTTCGTTTCGAAGAGTGGGGAAGCGGTCGATCTTCTCTTCGCGGATGGGGACCTGGTTGTCAGCGAGGCGCAGACGATCAAAATTAGGGCCTACTCGTCTTTGTCAGAAGTTCTTGCCGCCCGGGAGAACCTGGAAGAGCTTTATCCGCCGTCGACGCCGCCCACCCCCGAGAGCGTGATGCTTGAGCCTGCATGGATCCGGGAGGCTCCTCTTTCCATGGGCGACGAACCGATCTACGTGACTGGAGGCTATCCGTTCGGACAGGGGCAGGTTCAGGAGAGTCAGTTGAGTGCCTTGAGGGTCGGGATGGGAGGCGGTTCCCTCAAACCGCAGAGTGAAGCAATCGCTTATTGGCCAGATGGTTCCGTAAAGTGGGGCTTACTGACATTTCCTCTCCGACTTGAAGAGGCGGAGACCGAGTATGCAGACTCGCCCCGGGTAACTTTGAGGAACGGAGAGGCGATTCCGGTTCGCATCAGTGTCGGAGAAAGTCCTTCCGAGCCCTCGGACGGTTCGATTGTCGTTCGCCGTACGAATGACGGCGGTTTGATGGTTGGGAATGGTCAGTTGGAGTTGGAGTTGGGCAAAGGAGTCGATTGGTTGCGGGACCTGAGATTGAAGGATCAGTCTCTTCTTTCCGGGCGTCACGATCACGTCGGATCGGCTTACACTGACTATAAGCTCGATCCCGAACCCTTTTATCCATTTGACCGTGAGATCGAGGAGGGCACCGACGATCCGGGTTCCTTATCGATCGATACGCTGGAGGTGGAATCGGTCGGGCCTCTCCGTATCGTGGTTCGGTTGACGGGATATACCGACAACGAGGAGCCGACTCGGATCGTTCTTCGCATTGAATTATTGGCCGGGAAGAAAGAGTTTACGATCGAACATACCGCCGAGTTTCTCTTCAAGGATCCCCGACGGACATTCTTGCGGGGAATGGGAATCAATATTCCTCTGGATCCCCGTATCCTGGGAGAAACCCATTCAAGTGTGCAGGTCTTGCAAGAGTCTATACTTTCCCGAAGAAGGAACGGATCTGTTAGAGGGATGGAAAACGATGCGGTTTTGGAGGGTGGAGCCTTGCTGGTCCGGGGACCTGACTTGGCTGTGACTGCGGCGATTCGGGATATGAGTGAGATGGCCCCGAAGGCGATCACGCTAGATCGCGAGACGGGAGTGCTATCATTTGAGTTCTGGCCGGACGAAGTCGGAGTGATGGATGTCAGGCGGTATTCCGAGTATCTTCATCGGGGTCAGTTGGAAGCCGCTCCTCCCAAGGAGGATTGGGTTCGAACCAGTTATTATGAAGAAGATCCTTTTGTCGGCGTCTCTCGAACGCATGAGGTGCTTCTTGCGTTTGATGACGTCCAGTCTGTCTCCGCCGAGTTGAGTGAGATACGGGTCGCAAATTTCCAGAGTCCTCCCTTGCTTTACGCCGGATGGGATCGGTATGCACAGACGGGGGTTGTCTTACCGAGTTCTATTGAGTCCGAGTGGCCGACGGCCTGGGAGGCGTGGACGCGATTAACCAATTTCTGGCTGTGGCATCGTGAGAAGAATCAGTGGAAAGGTTTCTGGAATTATGGGGATCTCCGTCATCGTTTTCGTACCCACCACTACGGATATATTCTCGAGCCCGTTGATCTACAGCGTCGTTTAGCGGGACAGCCTGATGCTGGGAAACGGGTGCGAGACTATCATCTGTCGGGAGATTGGGCGTTGGATAACGGATCCAACGGGTGGTCCAATACCGAAGGTCTGCCCAATCTCTTTCTTCAGTATGAGTATTTGAGGCATGGGAATCGGGCGGTCTATTTCGCGAGCGAAGCGCTGGCAAGACATAGTCGCGATGTAGTGACCCGCCATGCTGGGATGTGGTTTGGGCGAGGGACTCGCCACGGCGTCCAGCATTGGAGTGGAGGCAATCATGAGGAGCGCCAGACGACGATTACGGAATATCGACTACACTACTTTCTCAGTGGAGATCTGCGTTCCCGGGCTGTCGTCGATAAGCTTTACAATGAGCACTACCTGACGACCGAGGCACGAATGAACGCCGATCACAGTGGGCGTTTGGGTGGTTTGCTCTTCCACTGGGAAATGACAGGGGATCCCGAGGAAGCGGCTCAGTTTAAGCGTTATGTGGATACTTTTTTGTCGCCGGAGGGGATTTATGTTTCGCCTCTCGTAAGTTTTCCCGGGCCTGTAGTAATCGCTGAGCCGAAAGGTTTAAACTCTGGGAGTAAGTTTTTCAACGCCTTCGGTGGGATGCATGCTCTGCTCGAGTATTATGAATGGACGCAAGATCCTGAGCTGAAGGATAGTCTGATTCAAATGGCAGACGATGTCACTCAGGCGGGCATGGTAGAGAGTAAACGTTTTGGGAATGGGTATTATGCGTGGCCGCCGCTGGTTTTTGCGAGTCGCTATGCCGACAACCCGGAGCCTTATCGAGAGTACCTCCGGTACTATTTAGGCGCATATGATTGGCGCACGCTGTATTTGCCAGTGACCCGAAACACGGAGCATTGGTCCGGAAAAACCGGTTTCCTCATGAGAACGCCTCCGATTAGTTTCTTTTTTCAAAACTGGGCTCCATATATGACCGCTGTGTTGGGCGAAGACGAATTCTGGCTACCGAAAATGGACCCGGAAATCGAAAAATGGGAGAGCGGAGGCGGTCGCTATTATGGCGTGAAAGGGAGTTGGCAGAGCGAATTTGATCGCGAGGAATTTGAGGATTATCTGGGGCCACAGCAACCTTGGAGGCAAGATGAGCGCTAAGTTCAAATCTTGCTTGCAGGGGCTTTGCCTCGTCTTTGGGCTCCCCTATGTCCATGGGGAAGTCGTTCCTTCGGAATACCGAGAAGACCGGGTTTACACACTTGGGGACGATCATTTTCAGGTCGTAATCGAAACCGATCTCGACGGATGGATTGAGACCGTCGGTCCCCGCTTTGATCGCACGGGTGCGGTTCGTTCGGTTCAGGTTGACGGAAAGGAGTTTCTTGTCGAAGGAGGTTTGGCCGATGAGTTTAATCAAAAGTGGATCGCTCCTCCGGGTTACTATGCTAACGGTCCCGGTGGATCTTTTTTAAAAGTGGGTGTCGGCTTGCTGAAGCGTCACAATGCATGCCCCTACATTTTTCGCCGGAATTATCCGGTATTGCAACTGGCGGAGCAAAATGTCGTTCCGACGGATTCTAAAAATCGCCTGCAGATTGAACAGTCGTTTTCCGGAGAGTCGGATTGGGGTTACCAGTACACCAAAACATACCGGATCGATGAGGATCAATGTTCGCTGACGATCGAGTATGCATTGACGAATACGGGCCAAGCCGTGATGGAGTTGGATCAGTACAACCATAATTGGTTCAGGCTCGGTGGGGGTTCCGAGCCGAAGCACTATTCCCTTTCGGCAGAGTTCATTTCCGGAATGAGCCGGGTCATCCCACCGGAATATCAGGTCGAAGAGAATACGATCCGTCCGGTCGTTCCTTTTGATTCCGCATTCTTCTTCATGACGATTGCCAACATTCCCATCGCCGAGAACTTTCTGGAAGTATTCGAATCTGAAAGTGGAATGCGGGTGGAGATCGGAGGAGATTTCCGTGTGGCCCGATTCGCTGTGCTCGCCGGCAAAGATATATTTTGTCCGGAGCTTTTTGGATTTTGGCGAGTCGATCCGAGTCGGACGATTCGATGGGAGAGGCAGTATTTCTTTCGTCTGAACTAGATCTACAAAATGAAATCGAGAACGAGAATAGTCTCCCTGTTTTGTCTGCTATGGACTACGCACTGTGTGGTATCCGGTGACGAGCAGCAAACGGGCCTCATGTGGGAGCGGGAATTCCTCTACGAAGCGCCCGAGGTCTTCGAAGCACCGGAGGAATTTCTGGAATCGGCGGAATTCGACGATTTGCCCGACGGCGTGCGGGCTCTCCGGTTTGAGGGTCTGCCGTGGAGAGGTGAGGAAACCCGTGTATTTGCGTTTCTGGGAATCCCGGAGGAAGCGAGCGAGCGTCACCCCGTACCGGGGGTCGTATTGATTCACGGTGCGGGTGGCACTGCCTTTGCGCGGTGGGTAAAGCGCTGGATGGATCGTGGATATGCGGCGATCGCGCTTGATTTGGACGGTGGTATTCCTTTGGGCACATATAGCCATTGGAAGAGAAACCCATCGGGAGGTCCTCGGCGGGGGGACGTGCAGCAGTTGGGATGGCCCCTTGAAGATCAATGGATGTATCAGGCTGTGGGCGACACGATTTTAGCCCATTCGCTCATCTCTTCCTTTCCTGAGGTGGACTCGGCCCGTATTGGGGCCACCGGAATTTCCTGGGGAGGAGTCGTCCTCTCCAATGTCGCTGGGGTGGATCCTCGATTGAAGTTCGCCGTGCCCGTTTACGGCTGTGGGTTCATTGCCGACGATTTCGATGACGGATCATCTTTTGTCGGGAGGAGCGCGACTGCGAGTCAGAGAGAAGAGTGGACCCGTTTGTGGGACCCGATGAACCGGTTGCCGGATGCGGAGATGCCAATGCTCTGGATTGCCGGCGTGAACGATTTCGCGTTCACGCCACGCGTGCGCAAGCTGTCTTATGAACTGGCTCCGGGAACCGTGGCCGTTTCCCTGCGCTTACAGATGGGGCACAGTCAAGGCCGAGGCGAAGCACCGGCAGAAGTCTATGCCTTTGCGGACAATATCGTCAAAGAAGGAAAACCGCTCCCACAGTTTTTAAGACAGGGTGTGGAAGAAGACGTCGGGTGGGCGGAGTTTGAGTTTGAGGTGTCACTGAAGCGTGCCGAGCTCTGCTACACTCTGGACAACGGGAAATGGCAGGATCGTGTTTGGCAAAGCGTACCCGCTGAGGTCGACTTAAAAACGGGTCGGGTTTCGGCTCCAATTCCTCCCGAGGCGACCGTCTATTATTTCAATGTCACCGACGAGCGCGGTCTTGTCGTCAGCAGCGTTCATGTAGAGCCCTAGATCTGGCTTTTCACTTTTATTCGCTCATGGCCAACCCCGCGATGCGCACCGTGGTCCAAGCTCCCTGGAAGTTGAAGCCTCCGGTGATGCCGTCGTAGTCGATGCATTCGCCGGCGAAGTGGTGATCTTTCCGGTGATGGAGAAGAGGGCGCCGAGAGTTCCTGGGCGAGGTTTGGACGGCGGCTCTGGGCGCTTGGGACCATTGCGTTTGGAGGTCCAGTCCTGCGGCTTCGGCGAGTTTCTCCTGGAGGCGTCGGCGATTCGGATGGCCGACTAGAAAAGCTTGGGACTGATCCCAACGAGTTCTTCCTCGCTGTTCTTGCGTGCGGTTTTCTCGCCCACCCAAGATTCGAGTGCTGACTTTTCTGCTTCGTAGAGCTCGTCGAGCACCGCTTCGGCGGTCGCAATCGAATTCACGAGTGGATCCATGGCCAACGCCCGGACCAGGAGTTGCCGATTCTTTTGGAGGCACGCTTGCACCGTGAGTTCGTGGCAGTCGAGTATGCCCATCTGGAGACCACGCAGACCCAGGGGCATCGGACCGACCGGCTTGGGGTGGGGGCCCTTAGCATCAAACCGGCACTGCATTTCGAGGAAGGCATCCTCCGGAAGGTTGGGGACTGGGCGGCTTCCATCATCGGCCCGATTGGGCACGTTGACGTTGTAGCAGCGCCCATCCTCGACACACATGGTATGAATGATGTCCGTTGCGTGGTCCGATTTGTATTTTTTGTGGAACTCGGCGACATCCACACTTCCGTCCAGATACGATTCAACTTCGCTCCACATGTCCGCGGTCCACTGTGTCCGCTCGTCGCAGTCGAAGACCGAGAGCGGGGGCACCGATTCCTGAATGGCGGAGCGTCCTTGGTAGTAGGGCAGGTATTCCTTGGTGTGCCCGGTGACCGTCGGTAGCGCTCCGAAGACATCTCCGAGTTGCGCGGTGATCGTGTTGTTAAAGCGTCCTTTTGAATACCCTTGGTCCTTTTCTTTCTGGCCATGACTTCGGAAGGCCTCGTGCAACCGGTCGAAGACATCCTCTCCCGCAAAGGTGGCGCTGAGGAGAAAGGTGAAGTGATTCACGCCCGCCGCCCGGGTCTCAAGCTCGCTGTGCCGCTCCGGGTCTTCGCCCATCAGACGAAGATAGGATTTCGATTGGTAGGGCAAATGTTGCGCGTCGCAAAGGGCGAAATACTTCCCCGGATAGGTACGCATGAGCATGATGCCGAAGATGGCACTCGGGTTGACGTAGTTGATCAGCCAGGCGTCCGGGCAGAGTTCTTGGACCGCCTGAGAGATCTCGAGGATCGGACGATACTCGCGGAGGGTGCGAAAGACGCCGCCCGGTCCGATGGTGTCGCCCGAGCACATGCGGATGCCGTATTTCGCGGAGATCCGGCAGTCGATCTCGCGATACTTGGCATTGTCCTTTGAGAAGCTGAGGACCACGAAATCCGATCCGGGCAGCGCATCCCGGAAATTTTCGTAGGCTTCGAAACGGCTCGGGGAATCGATGGATTCTCCGGTCTTCTCGGCAAGCCGGTGCATGCGCTCGAGGTTTGCGGAGTCGGTGTCGACGAGGCGAAGTGTGCCGCCCCTTAGTCCGGGGAGATGATGCATGGCCCAGATGGCCTGACGGGCGAAAAAGAGACTGCCGGCCCCGATGAGGGTGAGGGTGGGATTTTTCTTCATGAGGGTATCCTGACCGATTCCGACCGGATTGACGGACGGTAAATTCGATGCCTTAATAGGGATATATGTTGCAGCATTTGCAGACCTTGGTCTTCCGTCCGGAACGGGTTCCCCGGTTTCCTGCGACGACTCAGGTGCGGTCGGCGGGGGAGTATCGGGTCGGACCTTCGTGGGAAGAACGGGGCCGCCGCAAAGATTTCCATCAACTCTTCTGGATTGCTTCGGGCGAGGTGGAATTTCGCGTGAGAAAGGAGGTCTTTGGGACGGGGGAAGGGGAGGTCTATTTCTATAGACCGGGTGAGATTCATGACGTTCGGCCGGGGCGGTCGGGCGTTCACTACTTCTGGCTTACCCTCGACTCTCCAGGGGTGGATCCGTTGCTGGCGGGTTTCGACTTTCCGGGCCGTCGATTTCCGGCAGGATCACCGCCGACCGAGCTCTTTCGTTCGATTATTGAGGCTTTAAAGTCGGCCACTCCCCGGGGAGAAATGGAGGCGACGGTGACTGCGTATGAGATCCTCACCCGGCTCGCCTGGCAACGGCGACAGCTTCTCCCGGAGTCGGGAGCGGGCGAGAGGCTACGCAACCGTATGGACGCCCAATTTGCCGACCCGAATTTGAATATCGAATCCTTGGCGGAGCAGGAGGGAATGCATCGGGCGACGGTCTACCGAACTTTCCTCCAGATACACGGGATATCGCCTTCGCTTTATCTACAAAGAAGGCGTCTGGTACATGGGCTGGCCCTCCTCGAACAAACGAACAAAACGGTTCAGGAGATTGCGTTGGCCTCCGGTTACACGGATCCCAACCATTTCGCCAAAGTGGTTCGTCGGGCGACGGGGTACGGCCCGGTGAAGTTTCGTCAGCGGGGAGGAGAGGCGCTGTAGGGATTTACTCGCAGGTCGCCACTTTAGTTGCTTGCTTCGTCGAGTAGATCAGGAATCAGGCGGATATCGATATTTCCGCGTGTGGGCTGTTCTATTTTTTGCAACCTATTGCCTAACAACAGGATGAATGCGGATCGATATCTTTTCGTGAGATTTCCGAACTAATCATCCTTCGCGTTCGTGACGTGGCGGAATTCACGGAGTTTGGTCGCAAACCGTTTGGCTGCGTGGACTGGAGGAGACGCCTACGGAATTTGGAGAAAGCGGACGCCGAGTCTGCTATTTGAGGAGGCAATTCTTCCCGATACGACCGTCTCTTGTTTCAATGTCACCGATGAGCGCGGTCTTGTCGTCAGCAGCATTCTTTGTAGATCCCTAAATCTGGCTTTTCACGTTTATTCGGCCATTGTCAGTCCGGCGATTCTGCCGGTGGTCCAGGCTCCCTGAAAGTTGAAGCCGCCGGTGATACCGTCGTAGTCGATACATTCTCCGGCGAAGTGGAGGTGGGGGATGATTTTGCTCTCCATGGTGCGCCAGTCGATTTCTTTGCGGCGGACGCCGCCGCAGGTGACGAACTCTTCCTTGTTAGTGGTCTTTCCGGTGATGGGAAAGAGGGCGCCGGAGAGTTCCTGGGCGAGGTTCTGGAGGGCGGCTTTGGGGGCTTGCGACCATTGGCTTTGCAAATCCAGTCCGGCGGCCTCGGCTAGCTTTTCCCAAAGGCGTTGGGGCAGGGCGACGAGAGGGGCGTTTTTGATTTTTTTCTTCCCGGCGGTCTGCGACCCGGAGCGAAGAGACTGTAAAAACTTCTCGCGGTTGGTTTCGCCCGTCCATGCAACTTCGATGGGGAAGTGGTATTGGGCTTCGTGGGCGGTCCGGGCTTCCCAGGCCGATAGGCGGAGGATGGCGGGGCCACTGAGGCCGCGGTGGGTGATGAGAAGGGGGCCGTTTTGCCAGCGTTTGGATCCTTGGATGCGGACGGCGGCGTTGGGAACAGAGATTCCGGCGAGGCCGCTGATCCGCTTGTCGGAAACGTTGAGGGCGAAGAGGCTGGGTACGAGGGGTTCGATGGTGTGGCCGAGGCGTTCCAGGGTCTGGGGGAGGGAGGAGCCTTTGAGGCTGCCAGCAGCGAGGCAAACTCGGTCAAAAACCTCGGAGGATCCGTCGTTAAACTCGAGGGCGATGCCGTCCTCCCGAGGATGGAGGTCCTGGACTCCGACTCCGGGGGCCAGAGTGACTCTGGCGGCATGGGCGGCGGCGGTGAGGGTGTCGATAACGGTTTGGGAATTGTCGGTCGTCGGGAACATTCTCCCGTCCTCTTCGGCTTTGAGTTTCATTCCGCGCTCCTCAAACCAGCGAATGGTGTCCGTGGCCTGCCAGCGATGGAAGGCGGCCTTCAGCTCGCGGCCTCCGCGAGGGTAGCGGGTGGAGAACTCGGCCGGGTCGAAGCAATGATGGGTAACGTTACATCGCCCTCCGCCGGAGATCTTCACTTTGGTCAGGAAGCGCCTTCCCTTTTCGTAGAGAATGACCCGGGCCGCAGGGTTCGCCTCGGCGGCGGTAACGGCGGCATAGAATCCGGCGGCTCCCCCGCCAATGACGGCGAGGGATGTGGATGGAGTTCCGGTCACGAAGAAATGCCTCTAGTAGGATCCAGAGGTTTCGGCTGTTCTTTCTTCCCGCGGTTCCTCATGGGTCTCGATATGGATCGCCAAGGTTGCGCGAATCCGGAGGCGGCGATCACTATCCAGTCGGAATAAAAGTTTGCCGTCGAGAGAATCGAGAAGGCTGGAAACGACAGAAAGCCCCAGTCCCATTTCGAGGAATCGCGGTTCCTCGACCCAGACGTCGGTCTCCGAGTCGACGGCTTCTAGATCATCTGCGACTTCGTTTTCGATCTCAAAGACCCATTGGTTTTCTTTCTCCTCAGAAGAATACCATTCAAGGGTGACCGGAGCGTCCCCTCCGTGGCTGAATGCATTGTCGATGAGATTGGAAATGATTCGTTCGAGAGCGAGCCGGTGGAGGTGGAGGGCTAGTTTTTCAGTTCTTTTCCATTTGATTCGGGATTCCGGATCTCCGAAAGCCAGGGCACAACGCCAACCGATCGTGCGAATCACTTCCTCGGCATCGACCTTCTCGGGTTTGCCGGGAGGGCGGTTGATGCTGAGGATGCTCAGGTCATCCAAAATTTGCTGGTTATAGATGAGGCCCCGTGACAGCGCTTGAAGGAGTGCTTTCGGGTCAGACCCATTTCCGTTATTGTTGAGAGCATGCTCAGCGAGGCGAACCAGCACGTCGTTGCTTCCTTTTAGGTCGTGTGCCGAGGCGCAGACAACCTTCAGGTTTTCCTGCAGGCGATCGCCGAGCGAGTCGATCCGCCGCCGCAACTGAATTTCTCGCCGCTGATGCATCTGATCCTCCCGGCGAAGGTAAGTGTAGGCACTCTCGACGACGCAGTGGTTGAAGAAGAGTGAGATGATGCGATTGATCTCATGGACCGCGACAGGGGTAAAGGTTTCCTCTTCGCAAGAGCCAATGCACTCGCCGACTCGATCAGAAAGGATTTCTTCGAGGAGGTTGAGATCGAGAATGGCTTCGGCGAGATCAAACCCCTGCTGCAGGCGGGTTTTGCCATGGGCCTTGCCGTCTCCGTTTTTGTTGGCGGTCTCCAACGCCAGGGCCTCGACGACCTGATCGAAAATTTTGGGAATATGATCCATCCACGCCTTGCGGGACTGGAGTGTTACCCCCTCGCGGGAGGCGTTTACCTGTCGACGATCCAGCCATTCCTGCAGGATCTCGCTCCGCTGGCCTTTCAGCTCGGATACGATTTCAGAGGTGTCTCGGTTCATGATAAATTCAGAGAAAAAGCGACAACGTGAGGTTGCGATTAGGAAATATGAGGATGGTGCGAATCACTGTCCATTCCGATTCGTCAAAATGAGAATCATTTGCGGCCCGAGCCGTAATTAGGGTGAGTCTAGCAGGGGTGCGAGAGTTGGAAATAAAAAAGAGGCACCCGCTAAGCGGATGCCTCTCAAAGACTTGTTAAAGTCGCGGAAACGATTAGTTGGTATCGTGCTCGCTGAACCATTCGTCGACTTGCTTTTCAGCTTCGTCGCGGGCCAGTCCGTATTTTTCCTGAACAGTTCCGATCAGACGCTCTTTTTCGCCGTCGATCTGTTGCAGTTCATCGTCGGTCAGTTTGCCCCATTTTTTTTGGGCACTGCCTGACATTTGTTTCCATTTTCCTTTTAAAACATCAGTATTCATTGTGATTCCTTGGTTGTTTCGTTGATCGCTTTAGAAGCGGGGGCTCAGGAAGCCTCTTCCGCTTCGGCCTTGAGCTCGTCATAGGCCTCTACGAGACTGTCCCATGCTTTCTCAACCCCGTCTTTGGTGGCGTCCCAAGCGTCAGCCGAAGCATCGCCTGCTTTTTTGAGCTGATCTTCGAAGGCCTCACCTGCGTCTTTAAACTCGGCGACGGTCTCGTCGGATACGTTGTCAGATTCGTTTTCCAATTCGTCAGCTTTGGCTTCCAACTCATCGTAGCTGTTCTGCATCGCGTCGACGAATTGTTCCTTCTTTTCGACGGTGTAGTCGGCGACGTTATCCCAAGCGTTGGCGATGGCGTCGCCCGTTTTCTCAGCTGTATCCGAGATGGCGTCCTTGGTATTTTCGTAAGCGTCTTGCGCCTTTTCCTGACTTTTTTCGGTGCAGCCGAAAAGCAGGGCGCCCGAGAGGGCGAGGAGGAGAATTTTGATCTTATTGTTAATCATAAAATAGATGTGGGTTTTGGTTGGGTGATGCGGAGGGCATATTTGCCCTGAGATCACCTTACACTTTCGGCGATCCGCCTTTAACGGCTCGTGCGATGAGCGAAATTACGAGGAGGATGAGGAAGATGAAGAAGAGAATCTTGGCGATTCCCGCTGCGGCACCGGCGACTCCGGAGAATCCGAGACCTCCAGCTACAAGTGCGAGTACGAGAAAAATGAGTGTCCAGCCTAACATTGGTATGTCCTTTATTTTGAGTTTACTGAGTGGTTATTGTTCTTCCGACCGGAACGTCCGATCAACATGGGAAGAAAAAGTGAAAATACGAAAGAGCCAGCGATGGCCGAGTAGAGGTTTTTGCGACCGAGATTTCTCCCGGAGCCTTTCAATCGGCTGCCGAAGCTCTTCGCCATCCCGGCGACAGCCGCCAGTCCCATGACTTTTGCTATAAGGGGCTCGGTGCGCACGACGGTTTCCAAGCGGGCGATGCCGCTCTCTTCCGCCATTTTCAAAATCTTTAGTTCTTGAACGCGGATTCGAGACATTCTTTGTCCTTTTTGAATTCAGATTTAGTGACGGCGAACGGTGGAAGGCGCCCCGAAGACATTCGGATTGCCAGGAGTACCAGTATCACCACCAGGAGGAAGCAGGAGCCTGCGACGATCGAGAGGAACCAGATTCGGGAAGGACCCTCGGTGAGAGCGATCCCCAGTGCCAAAAGCGAAGCGAGGCAGAGCTGAGCGAGCACAAAGGCCACCGCGAAGATGCTTACGACCCTCACCGTCCGCATCTTCACCAGACGAACTTCTTCGAGGAAGATGTCGAGCCGGAGGGATACGAGACGGCTGAAGCTTTTGAGCAGCTTGGGATTCATAGAAGAATCGGGTTACGGGTGTAGTGGGAGCGCGGTTCTGACGCGCTTCCCCTACAAATTAGTCTCCTTTGCGGAGGATAAGGCTGAGGACGAATCCGCCGAGAGCTGCGATTCCGATGGACTTCCAAGGGTTTGCACGAACGAGTTCGTCAACACCTTGTGAGTATTCGATCGTTTTGTCTTTCGCTGCTTCACCGTGTACCTTCAACCTGTCGACTCCTTCGCTCAGAGCGGCGCGGGCGGCTTGAACTTTTTCGTCGATCGCTTCGCCGGAAGCAGTCTTTGCTTCTTTGGCTAGATCCTGGGCGTCTGCGATTAGTTTTTGAAGGTCATCGACCAGCTGTTCGCGACTTTCAGAGAGTTGTGATTTTGCTGCGGTCTTACTCATAGTTGTATTGGTTTGAGAATTTTACCTTCGTAGGTTTTTCGTAACTGTTTAAATCGTAGCATGGGTTAATTGTATCCCAAGAATCAAGCCCTCCTACTTTCGAATGACGAAGGTTCGCTTTACCAAAGTCTAGTAATTAGAAGGATCTAGCTCATGAGTTTTGAGGGAGGATCGAAGTTGTTTAGAAATGCGGTTGTGACTGCAGGGAAAGGCGTAGGGACGCTACTGCCCCTGCTGGTTACCCTGTATGTCGTTTTTCTTCTCGGCTCGCTGCTTGAGAGCTATTTCGGAGGTGTATTGAGGTCGGTCATGGCAGATGACGCTTATATACCAGGTCTTGGATTCCTGTTTGGCCTCTTTTTCCTGATTTTTCTGGGTTTTTTGATTCAGATCACGCTACTCCAATCCTTCCTTCAGTTCTTCGAAGGACTCATTACGAGAGTGCCCTTGCTGAAGTCGGTGTATGGTTCAATTCGGGACTTTACGGAGTATTTTCAATCCCGTTCCAAATCGAAGTCGAGTAGTGTTGTGCTTTTTCAGCCGGTAGAGTCTGAGCCTGCTCGCTTGGTGGGATTCCGGATGAGTGAAAACGTTGACTCGCACATCCACTCCGGTGACGAGGGAGAATGGTGCTCAGTCTACTTGCCAATGAGTTACCAAGTGGGAGGTTTTACGGTCATCGTTCCCGCAAGCCGCTTAATTGAACTCGATTGGTCTTTTGAGGAAGCGATGCGATATGTCATTACGGCGGGGGTGAAGAGTCCAAAGAGGGAAAAACCTCAGGATGTGACCCCAGTTGCGAAAGCCGAAGAGCCAGAGGCGATTCACTGATATTCTTGGAAGGGAACGGCTTGCTGAACCTTGTTCTGGGCGACTGTTCTCGATGTTGAAAAGTACTGTGCCGCGGTCTTCGCGTGGGCTGTCAATTACGCGGGAAGAGGATCGATCCGCCTTTTTTTTGGATGGACCCCACAAGTTTCCTTCGATTTAGAAAGTAGTATATCATTACTGAACTGAATGGGGAAAACCAACGATATTTCGATCGGCATCATTGACGATCATCCTGCTGCTGTTTTCGGTCTTTCTGCCTTTTTTGAGGCCGGTAGAGGCCTGAAGGTTAATTGGACGGTTTCGGAAATTGCCAATTTGGATGTAAAGTTGGAGGAGAAGCCCGTGGACGTTCTGATTGCCGATTTCAAGATTGGGGAGAGTCGTATTCTCCATTGGATCCCCAAGGAGTCCGGGCCGAAGGTGGTGATCTACTCGGGGTTTTACCTCGAAGAGAATGTGCGGAACGCATTTGGGGCCGGAGTAATGGCTTGGATTCGCAAATCCGATCCTCTGGCGGATTTGGAGCGTGCGGTCCGGAATGCGGCAGAAGGCCGTAAGACGATTCACGCGACCGACGAACAGTTTTTCAAACGAGACCGATTTGTTGATATCTCTGATCGTGAGCGCGAAGTGCTGCAGCATATTTATCAGGGGCGATCAAACGAAGAGATCGCTAGCCTTCTCAAGATGCAGGTGACGACGGTCAAAACCCACGTTTCGCATTTATTTAACAAACTGGACGCCTCAAGTCGGAACGAGGCAGTTCATAATGCGATTGCCAGAGGCCTGCTCTCGACCCCCGACTCGACTCCTCCTTCGGCGACCTCGTAAGCTTGGATTTGCGAAGGATTGGTGGCTCTACTCCGGTGGGTGCGGCCGCTCTATTGTATTCGCTTGTGGGGCAAGGTTACTCGGATTCCTACGGTTCATCGTCTTCGGACGATTTTTTCAAAGCCGCTCGGGTCTTGGTCGTCACCCTGGCGCTGACAAAGATAAAGACTCCGATCCCAACCCCGAAGAGGATCCACTGCCAGATTCCCAGCTCGCCATCCCCGAATGCGGATCGTGCGAGAGATCCCGCATAGACCATCAGGATGGCACCGGGCACCATGCCGATGACGCTCGCGATGGTGAAAGGAATCGTCTTGAGAGAGAGGGTTCCAAAGAAAAAATTGGCGAGTGTGAACTGCAGGAATGGCGTCATCCGCAAAAGGGCAACGATGGTTACGCCGTCATCCTTGACCGAGGATTGAATCGCCTGAAACCAACGGTTTTGTGCGAAGGAGAGGTGCTGAATGCGATTCCATATCTGGCCTCC
The DNA here is from genome assembly GCF_014230055.1 of Puniceicoccus vermicola. Classification (NCBI taxonomy): domain Bacteria; kingdom Pseudomonadati; phylum Verrucomicrobiota; class Opitutia; order Puniceicoccales; family Puniceicoccaceae; genus Puniceicoccus; species Puniceicoccus vermicola. The sequence continues at coordinate 48,658 of NZ_JACHVA010000134.1, forward strand.
TAGTAGGAAGCCGATCAGAGAGCCCGCTGCGAGAACGCCCAAGGCTAAGCCAAAGCCAATGGGGAAACCGAAGAGGAGCCCCGCGGAAAAGATAATGGGGGAAATCGGACAGAAAACGACGGAGAGAACCGTTCCGATCAGGAAATACCAAAGCATGCCCCAACGCCCCGAATCGGATATCCATTCCTGGACGTCCTCACGGACTTCTCCAAGAGGGAGTTGGTAGAGGAGGATGATCAGCCCGGCAATCGCCAGAATGATGATGCCGTATACGATCGTTTTCTTTGCGCTGATCTTCATGGGAAAAGGCAACCGCTCCATCGGGAGCGATCGGCGTTCGTCGAGAGAGAGAGTTTCACCTCCCGAACGGATGGGCGTCAATGATGGGAAACCGATGGTCTTGTGTAAAGAGATCGTCCTAAAGTCGGATAATGATCTACCCCAAAACGGCCCTGAAGACCGATTTGCCACTTGGGTTATCAGTCTTTTCGGACTCGAATAGAAACGGTTGCGATCAACTCACTGAAACTTTTATTGCTATGACTCAAGCTGAACCGACACATTCATCTTCGGATGGGATAGCCAATCATCGCTGTTATCTGGAGAAGCTCCTCGGGATTCCTTCCACCGAGGGAAACGATCTAACATTTTTGCGGAATGGCTGCGAGATCTTTCCGGCGATGCTGCAGGATATTGAGGAGGCGAAGCATAGTATCGAGTTTTTGACTTTCGTTTATTGGAAGGGAGATATCGCTACGGAGTTTGCCACCACCTTGGGTAAGAAGGCCAAACAGGGACTGGTTGTTCGAGTGCTTTTGGATTCCTTTGGAGCCTCTTCAATGGACGACGGATTAGTGGAGACGATGATCGAAGAGGGGGTGGATGTCCGGTGGTTTCGGCCCTTTTCTTCGATGAAAATTTGGCGCTACGATAACCGTACGCACCGCAAGGTTCTGGTTTGCGACAATCGGGTGGCCTACACCGGAGGAGTGGGGATTGCCAAGGAGTGGGAGGGGAATGCCCGTAACCCGGACGAATGGCGCGAAACCCATGTCCGTGTCGAAGGCCCGGCCGTGGATGGACTCATCGGTTCCTTTTGGGATAACTGGATCGAAGCGGCTCCTGGAGATTTTCCGAAATTCGATACGAATGGAGACGATCAACCGCAGAAAGGTGAGGATCAGATTCTTGTTCTACGCTCGATCTCACGGGATACGGGGAGCGATGTCGCCAACATGATGCGGGGAATCATTGGGCAGGCGCGAAAAACTCTCTGGATCGCGACGCCGTACTTCGTCATCGACGAGCCGATGGTGGATCTGCTCTGTGAAAAGGCGAAGGAAGGGGTTGAAGTGAAGATCCTTCTTCCCGGGCCGCATTTGGATCGCCGCTTCGAGTGGTATGCCGCCGCTAAGACCTTTGAGAGCCTTCTCGAAGGTGGGGTGGAAATCCACCGCTATGATCAGACGATGATGCACCAGAAGTTGATGCTGGTCGACGGGGAGACCAGCATTATTGGTTCGGCGAACTTTAATCAGCGCTCGCAGCGACGAGATGCCGAAATCGTTATCGCAGTATTTTCGAAGTCGCGACACGAGGAACTAAAGGGACATTTTGAAGAGGATCTGAAGCACGCCCATCAGGAAAATGAGGGGAGCTGGGCGCATCGACCTTGGTGGAAGCGAATCACGGAACGATTCGTGCGCGCGTTTAAGAGTCAGCTATAGATTGGTTTTTACCCGTGGGAGGGTTATTCGCACTTAGCGGGACGCTTGTCACGTAATGGTTTGAGCGGAACAGGTTGGAGAGGATTTCTCCTTGGGCCTGTAGGATGCATTTCCAATCCTGCGCACGCGGGCTAAAGCACCGCGCTCCCAAAGAGAACACCGAGGAGCGCGGTGCTTTCGCCCGCGAATTCTTCGTTAGTCTTTCGTTTTGAATTGGCTTTGCTTTCGAGGAAATCCGGCGATTGTGCCTTTCGCGACGGATTAGAGCGGATCGCAATGAACAGTGGGCGAGTAGGTCGGACCTTGCTCATGGGATGGAAGTCGGCCTAACGCTCTCCTAACAGCTGGTCGCGGGCGAAAGCACTGCGCTCCTTTCCGTCGGCCGTGCGACCACAGAGGGCAATTGGGTTAGCCTATCCCTCCAGTAGTTTCCACCAGAGTTTCGGTGGTATCTCTTCGGCGCGGGCGGTGGGGGCTAGGTTGTTTTGGGTCAATGCTTCGGTCCAGCGCTCAGCTTCCTCTGCCTCGAGCCATTGCTTCATTCCCTGGCGGATCATTTTGCGGCGTTGACCGAAGAACTGGCGGAGGAGAGTAACGGCTGCGCCAGAAAGCAGCCGCGGGCATTCCTGTCGAACCCAAGTCCCGAATCGGGATTCGATGGTCGGCTGGGGATGGAAGGCGGAGCGGGGAACGTTGAAGCTCGTTTGAAACTCGTAGGCGAGGGTCATCCGGATCGCGGTGGGGCCGTAGGTCTTTTCGCCGGGGCGGGCCATGGTGCGATCCATGCCTTCTTTCTGTAGAATGAGGGCTACGAAATCCGGGAGACTTCGTTCCGGCTTGAGAAGACTGTCCAGCCAGGGAGAGGTGATGGCGAAGGGGAGATTGGAGAGCAGGGCAAAAGAGGAATTGGTTTCCGGAAAATCTCCGAGGGGTTGGGAGACTGCGTCGGCCTCGAGGAGATGGAAGGGACGGTCGGAGAATTTTTCAGAAAGGTAGCGGCAGAGGCGGGCGTCGACTTCCACGGCCCAGACTTCGTGCCCTCGGTCAAGAGTTGCCTCGGTCAGGGCACCGATGCCCGGCCCAACTTCGACGACTGGGAGTTCTGAAGGGAGGGATTCGACGGCTTTGCGGATCCAGTTTCCGTCGCAGAGAAAATTTTGTCCGAGGCGTTTTTCCGGGCGGATCTCGAGCTCATCCAGGATCGCCCGAACTCGGCTGGGGGAGTCGGCACTCATCGCTGGGAGAGGATGCGACTTGTCCTCGTGAAGAGGGTCTCGAGTGGAGCGCGGAATTCATTCGGGAACCGCGGATTGTGGGTGGGTTGCTTTAGCGCCCACCAGCGAATGAGGGAAGCGTGGCCGCTTTGCGGAAGGCTTTCCGAGAACAACGGTTTTCCGTTGCGGTGTGTGCGTGGGCAAGGCTGAAGCCGTGCCCCACTGTGGGTGGGTTGCTTTAGCGCCCACCAGCGAATGAGGGAAGCGGTGCCGCTTTGCGGAAGGCTTTCCGAGAACAACAGTTGTCCGTTGCGGAGTGTGCGTGGGCAAGGCTGAAGCCATGCCCCACTGTGGGTGGGTTGCTTCAGCGCCCGGCTCCCGCACTTCAGCCCGCCGCAGAGTGAGCGAATCTTGGGATAGCGAAGTAGCGACATCCGACTCTCAACGTTCAACCGCGTCACGGCCCACCGATTCACGCCTCTTTAAATTCACGAATGAGGGCAGCGGGATCTTCGGCGCGGACCAAGCCTTCGCCGACGAGGATGGCATCGGCCCCAGCTTCGCGGGCGCGGCCGGCGTCTTCTCCGGTGAAGATGCCGGACTCGCTGACGGTGACAATGTCGTCGGGGATTTGCGGGATGAGCGCTTCGGAGAGGGCCAGATCGGTGACGAAGCGGGAGAGGTCGCGGTTGTTGACGCCGACAATGCGGGGATCCAGAGATAGGGCCGTTTCCAGCTCTTCTTCAGAATGGATCTCGTAAAGGCTGTCCAGCCCGGCGAGGTCTGCGGCTTCCCGAAGACGTTTCAGCTCATCGATCGAAAGGGCGCGGACGATGAGGAGGATGGCGGAGGCGCCAGCTTCCGCGGCTTCCAGAACCTGGATCGGATCGACCATGAAGTCTTTGCGGAGGCAGGGAGTTGGGCGGCCCCGGTCGCGGAGAAAATCGGTGACATCCCAGAGGTCGCGAAGGCTTCCGCCAAAATATTTCTCATCGGTGAGGATGGAGAGGCCGTCGGCTTCGCCATTAATGTAGTGCCGGGCCTGTTCCACCGCATCGAGTCCGGCCGAAATGTCCCCGGCGGAGGGAGAGCGGCGTTTGATTTCAGCAATGACGGCGATCTCTTCACTGTCGCGGAGAGCACGGCTAAGCCGTCCGGTGTCACCTGCGGCAAAACGGGACAATTCTTCCTCGCGCACCGGACGAACCCGGTCGCGAATCTCGATGCGCTTGTGCGCCATAATCTCTGTAAGCTTATCGGACATGCTGAATCTCCGTTTTTAGAGGAGGCGAGAGGATCAGGGCGAGCGTAATTGAAGCCCGGTGGTCTGGGCAGGGGATTTCAATCGGGCGGGGGACGACTCATTGTCCAACCGAGTGACGTGAAACAGAGACTTCTTCGCGCTGATCGGAAGGCTAGCCCTCTTGCCGCCCCTGCCAAAACAGAGGGAGAATCCCTTACCGATGGAACGTTCTACCGATCGGTGCGGAAGGGGCTGAGGGGGAGGCCTTCGCTGTTGGTGACGTTCGCCCGGGGGTTGTTGGCCCAGGCGTAGCGGGCAGCTTGTGGGGCGGTGACTTCCGGATGGGAGAGCTCAATTGTGTCCGGGGAGACGATTTTGGCGTCGGCCCAGTACCAAGTGTCATCTTCGCCCTGGATGGCGAAACCGTCCAGTTTGCTATCCTTGGGGACTTCGAGTCCTTCATACACCGGAGAGAAATGGAGACGGATGGTTGCGCCTTCGGTCTCCCAGGACTGCAGGTAGGGGCTGGAGAAGGGAATGTCCTCGCCGTAGACTGTTTTGCGGGCTTGGAGGGCGAGGCGGTGTCCTGGCGTGACCTTGTCGCGTGGATGGATGTCGTCGGCCTCTCCGGCGTCGAGGATGATCGCCTCGCCGACATTGGGGAGGAGGAGGGCGGCTTGCTGGGCTTCGCGAATGAGGGCCCATCCGCCTTCCGAGGGAATGTTCTGCGGGTCTTTGAATGAAGCGAGCTGGACGTAGAAGAAGGGGAAATCGCCCACCTTCCAAAGCTCGCGCCAGGACTCGATCATCGCGGGGAAGATCGTCGCATACTCCTCGGGGTGGCCGGCGTTGGACTCGCCCTGATACCAGATGGCTCCCCGGATGGGGTAGGGCAGGAGTGGGTGAATCATTCCGTTGAAAAGGACTCCGGGCTGGTTCGGGTGATTGGTCAGTGTCCCAATGATGCTGCTCTGGCTCAGGTCGGGCGATTGGGTTTCGAAAAAGTACTTCCAAGTCCCGGTGAGGGAGATGGCTTTTTCCTTGTCGTTGGGTTCGACTGGCTTGAGGAAGAGGTCGGATTCTTTGCCGGTGAAGCCCCCAATGCCATATCGGTCGAAGACGCGGATGGAGATCAGAATTGGTTGTCCCTCGGACTTGGCAATCACTTTGGCGGGAATGGTGTAGCGGCGCTCAATCAGCCACGGATCTTCGTCCTTGGGACCGGTTTCACCGATTTGGACTCCATTGACCCAGACTACGTCGTAGTCATCAATTTTACCGAGCGAGAGGATGAGGTCTTTCCCCTTCCAGTTGGGGGGGATTTTGACTTCCCGGCGAAACCAAAAAGCTCCATCGACGGCATGACCTTCGCCCTCGATGGAGCCGGGAAGGGTCATCTCGGGCCAATCTTTATCGTCGAAATGGTTCAATTGCCAGCCGAGGAGTGCGCCGCGGTTTCCTGGATCCTGAATATGTTTGACCGTTTCGTACTGGGCAAGGATCGCGTCTCTTTCTTCCGGGGTGAACTCGGAGGTCGTCGCCGGCGCCTGGAGCTTCGGGTTGATCTTTTTCAGCACCGGAAAGGGGGTCCAGGCTTCGACATAGGTGCCTCCCCATGCGGACTGAAGGATGCCGACAGGGACCTTCTGGGTTTCATGGATTTCTTTGGCGAAGAACCACGCTACGGCCGAGAAGCCAGCTACGGTGTTCGGGCTGGCGACCCTCCAAGTGGAGGAAATGTCGTCCTTGGGCGTATAGGCGATTGTTTTGGGGGCTTTGAAGCTGCGGATTTTGGGAAGATCGGCCTCGGCGATGTGTTTTTTGGAGTCTTGTGCGCGGTCGAGCTTCCAAGCCATGTTGCTCTGTCCGGAGGCCACCCAGACTTCCCCCGAAAGAATGTCCTTGAGGGTGATCGATTCGCTTTGGCTCTGAATGGTTGCCTGGTAGGGGCCACCAGCCGGGGGAGGGGGGATCTCAAGACTCCAGGTGCCGTCTTCCTCGACGGCGGTCGATCCAGTCTTCTCACCGAAGGTTACGGAGACGGTTTCTCCGGCTTCACCCCATCCCCAGAAGTGGGTGGGTTGGTCGTGCTGGACAACCATGTGGTCGCTGAGGAGGTGCGGTAGCTTTAGCTCTCCGTAGGCGAAGGGTTGCAGGATCAGCACCAAAAGGGCTGAGACAGATTGAAGGGGAATCCTGATCATCGATGAAAGCGGCAGACTTTACGATCCGTATCCATGATGGCAATGAGAACCTTTTGCCCCGAAAACGGCTCGGGCCGCTTCCGAAGCTTGCGGGGAGTCAGCCGACTCTCCATCGTATCGCGGTGGATATTTCGCAAATTCTTGAGGAAAATCAGACGATTCTCACCGTCTTGGGGATCAGCAGCGTGCTGTTCTTTATCGGCTCCTTGTTGGTCATTCCTCTCGTCGTCGCCTATCTCCCTCAGGATTTCTTTGTTCGGGAGCCTCCTTCGGTCCAATGGACCAACCCTTTGAGCGTATTGCGCAAAATCCTCAAAAACGCTTTGGGGGGGATCTTTCTCTTCGCCGGATTTCTCATGCTTTTTCTCCCGGGGCAGGGCCTTCTCTCCATCTTGCTCGGGATCAGTCTGGTGGATTTTCCGGCCAAGCGGCGCTGGCAGCTCTCTCTCGTGCGGCGGAAGGGAATCCGGAAGACGGTTGATTGGATGCGCCGGAAGGCCAACCGTCCCCCCTTGGAGATTCCTGATCCGGCTCACCCTTGACTCACGATGGCACGCGGAAGAACGTGAATGCGTATATGGCGGATAATACGACAGATCCTGCGGTTCGGCCGAATCTTTACCTCACCGGTTTTATGGGAACGGGGAAGAGTTCGATTGGCCGCGAGCTCTCCCGTACCTTGAAATACCGCTTTATCGACTCGGATCGCTGGATTGAGAAAGATGTAGGGATGAAAATTCCGCAGATCTTTGCCGAGAAAGGAGAGGCGTGGTTTCGAGAGTGCGAGAAACGCTTCATTCAGGAGGGTCATCCCGCGGAGGGCTGTGTGGTCGCTTGCGGGGGAGGTTTGGTTGTTCCCGAGGGGATGATCGAGCTGGTGGAGAGCCGTGGAGTTCTTGTCGCTCTCTTTGCCTCCGTGAAGACGGTTTTGGACCGCACCTCTCGGAATAAGAATCGACCCCTTCTTGCGGTTGAGGATCCGGAGGCCCGAATCCGGGAGTTGATGGCGAAGCGCGATCCGATCTACCGCAAGGTGGATTTGGCAGTTTCGACCGACGGTCGCTCCTTCGCGGACGTGCGGGATGCGGTCTTGCGGATTTATCGGGCGCATTGTTCCGGGACGCCGGTATCCAAAGAACACTGATTCGAGAAGTTTATCTGTGGTGAAGGGCAAGGTATTAGTTATTGAGGACGAGCCCTCCATTCGCGAGTCGGTCGGCTATGCTTTGCGGACCGAGGGCATCGATTCCGTGTCGGTCTCCACGGTGGGAGAAGCTCGTCGTGCGATGTCAGATACGCAGGTTTCGCTTGTGGTCCTGGACGTGGGGCTGCCGGATGGGAACGGGTTTGATTTCTGCCGCGAGCTCAGGACCCATTTTGCGGGGCCGGTCTTGTTTCTGACCGCTCGCTCCTCTGAGGTCGACCGGGTCGTGGGCCTTGAAATCGGCGGAGGTGACTATGTGACGAAGCCTTTCAGTCCCCGTGAGTTAACGGCGCGGATTCGAAATCTGCTGCGGATGGCAGGGGCGAGGGAGGAGGAAGCTTCGGCTTCGGTTGAATTCGTCGGGCTCCGCGTGGATCGCGAAAGAGCCTGTGTTTTTCTCAATGGAGAGCCTGTGACCGTGTCGGCCAGCGAGTTCCGCCTTTTGGCGACGATGGAATCCCGGCCAGGGCGTGTTTACTCGCGGGATCTTCTGTTGGAGGCGGCTTGGGAAGATCCTGGGGCCAGTCTCGACCGGACGATCGATTCGCACGTTAAAAATCTGAGAGCGAAATTTCGGCAGATCGCTCCTGAGACCGAGGTCATTCGGACGCATCGGGGCTTGGGATATTCCCTGAATCCGAACCTGACGGAGGTAGGCGCGTGAAGATTCGCACTTTGTTCATCCTGACCTTCTCGTTGATCGGGGTCTTGGTTGTCGGTTTCTTCTATCGTTGGACGACGGATGAGATTCGGCCCTCCTACCTGAAGGTGGTGGAGGAGAATTTGGTGGATACCTCGCGGTTGTTGGCGGCGATGATCCAGAATGAGATGAAGCAGGAAGAATGGAATTACAACCAGCTTCACAATTCGGCAAACGACCTTCGCGAAGGTCGTTTCTACGCGAGGATTTACGATTCGGAAAAGTTCTCCTCGGACCTGCGATTTTATGTGACGGATGCTGCGGGGGTCGTTCGCTTCCACTCTCATCGGCCCGAGGAGGAAGGGCAGGACTATTCCGGCTGGATCGATGTGGCCCGGACCCTCAAGGGTGAATATGGCGCGCGCTCGACTCGCTTGGATCCTGCCGACCCCTCGAGCTCTCTCCTACACGTTGCGGCTCCGATTAAGGCGGGCGAAGAATTGGTGGCGGTGGTCACGGTTGTGAAGCCGATTGATTGGCCCTTCCGTTTCATGGAGGAGAGTCGTCGGCATATTTTGCTCGGTGCCGTAGTCTTGGCCGTGTGCGCCCTAGCGATGGTCATCGGTTTGTCGTACTGGCTCTCCCGTCCTCTGGAGCGTTTGACCGCGCACGCCCAACGGATCCGCAAAGGGGAGCGCTCTCCCGTGCCGCCGCCGGGCGGGTCGACCGAGATTCGTCGTTTGCATGCGGCTTTTGAGGAGATGCGAAAAGGCCTGGAGGGGAAAAAGTATGTCGAGACCTACGTCGCCAACTTGACCCATGAGATCAAGAGTCCGTTGTCGGGCTTATGCTCTGCAGCTGAGATTCTGGCGGAGGATCCTCCGGAGAAGGATCGCAAGCGGTTCATCGGACATATCCAGTCGGAGACTGCCCGCATTCAGCGTGTGGTCGACCAGATGTTGGTCCTGAGCGAACTCGAGGGAATGGACTCTCTCGGCCTTCTTGCCGATGTGGATTTGGTTCCTTTGTGGCGAGAGATCCTCTCGGAATATCAGGCCTATGCGGGGAGTCGGGGAGTTCGGATTGAGCTGGACGGCGAAAAGAAGCTGGTAGTGAGAGGAGACCGCGGTCTCCTGCGAACGGCAATGGGAAGTGTTTTGCAGAATGCCATCGAGTTTTCGCCGAACGGTGGGACGGTCACGGTTCGTTTCGAAGCCGGGCAAGACGGGTTAACCGTGGTGGTAATGGATGAAGGTCCGGGCGTTCCGGATTATGCCCGCGAACGCGTCTTTGAACGACTTTTCTCATTGCCGCGTCCAGAGGGCGGGCGCAAAAGCTCCGGTCTGGGACTCTCTCTGGCCCGCGAGATTGCCGAACTGCATGGGGCCAGGATCGTTCTGGAGTGTCCGGAGAGCGGCGGGACTCGGGTCGAGTGGACCTTCGAGGTTGGGCGCTGAGAGCCCTCGCGCGCGGTGAGCAGAATGTCCTCGTAACCAGATAGGATCGTTTGTAAGAACAAAGTTTCTTAAATGACTATGAAAAACACGCTCTCTTACTCCCTTCTCGCTGCACTCTCTTTGAGTCCCCTCGCCGCCCAGGTGGATATGGAACTGGATCCGATGGAGGACGAAATGATGGAACCCGAAACGATCTGGCGGAACACCTACGTCAGCGCGGTTGGAATGTGGGTCGATAATAACACCGACGGTACTCTGGGTGGAGGAGTTCGCGTCGGATGGAAATTTCAAGGACCTGAGCCTTATTATATCTCCACTGATGTGGAATTCGAAGCCACTTACTGGCAAATCGACAACGGTGTGAAATATGGTTTCGAGAACGGAACGGCGAAGACCAAGAACCTGCCAATGATGGTCAATATGCGGGTGAACATACCTCTCTCGAACACCGGATTGTTCCTCTATGGGGGCGGTGGAGCCGGTATCTCCTACATCGACATTAAGGGAACCAGCCCGCTGGGGCAGTCGGTGGATGATTCCGGCGCGGTCTTCACTTATGCCTTCTTTGCTGGAATCGGGGTTGATCTCACCGAGCGGGCTAACCTGCGGGCCGGATACCGTTCTCTCTGGTTGAGCGACGACACTTTCAATGACGGAAGCGTGGACGTGAAGATGGACACCGAACGGAACGATATCTTCGAACTTTCCGTTCGCATCGAGTTCTAATTTCTTCGCCGGATCGGGCGCGATGGCTTTTCTTCTCCGCTGCCTGATTGGATTCTATCGAGTGGTTCTCACTCCGGTTCGAGCAATGTTTGGGATGCATGCGACCTGTCGCTACGTGCCCACCTGCTCGGAGTATGCCGATGAAGCCGTGCGGGTTCACGGTGCCTGGAAGGGAGGCTGGCTGGCAATCTGTAGGATATGCCGATGCCACCCTTGGGGAGGGCATGGATGGGACCCCGTCCCAGAGGCTGATCTTGGGGAAAAGAAGGCCGATGAAGAAAAAGCAAAATGAATATCAGAATACAATTGACGTAAGAAATACTAATGATAACCATAGTTTCAACATTAGAGGGCTTAAATGAGCATTGAACCACAGAATCCAACCAACAACAAATACGTCACCCGCTGGGTCGACAGTATTGTTCGTCTGTGCGGACCCGATCGGGTAGAGTGGTGCGATGGCTCCAAAGACGAATTTGACCGCTTGATGAAAGGGATGGTCGCCAGCGGAATGGCCACCAAACTCAACGAAGAAAAGCGTCCCAATAGTTACCTCTTCCGTTCCGATCCCCGCGACGTCGCTCGTGTGGAATCGCGCACTTTTATTTGTTCTTTGAATCCTGACGGCGCCGGACCGACCAATAATTGGATGCATCCGGATGAGATGGCGGAGAAGATGAACAAACTCGCCGACGGCTGCATGAAGGGCCGGACGATGTACGTCATCCCGTTCTCGATGGGGCCCGTGGGTTCGCCCATTTCCCGAATAGGGATCGAGATTACCGACTCGCCCTACGTGGTTTGCAACATGCACATCATGACGCGGGTGAGCCTCAAGGTCTGGGAAGTACTCGGCAAGAGCCGTGATTTCGTCAAATGCGTCCACTCGGTCGGGGCTCCCCTCGCCGAAGGGCAGGAAGATGTCTTGTGGCCCTGCAATCCCGAGGACACGACGATCGCCCATTTCCCGCGGGAGCGCCTGATTCTTTCTTTCGGATCCGGTTATGGCGGCAACGCTCTCCTCGGGAAGAAGTGCTTCGCCTTGCGCATTGCTTCGGTGATGGCCCACGAAGAGGGCTGGATGGCCGAGCACATGCTGATTCTCGGGGTGAAGGAGCCCTCCGGACGCAAGTCGCACGTCGCCGCCGCTTTCCCGAGCGCCTGCGGAAAGACCAATTTTGCCATGTTGATCCCGCCGAAGCCCTTCCGGGACGAAGGCTGGGAGATCAGTACCATCGGCGACGACATCGCTTGGCTCAAACCCGACGAGAAGGGCGAGCTACGGGCGATTAATCCCGAAGCCGGTTTCTTCGGAGTGGCTCCGGGCACCTCGGATGATACCAATCCGAACGCCATGCGGTCCTGCGACCGGGATGCGATTTTCACCAATTGCGCCCTGACCGACGACGGCGACGTATGGTGGGAGGGGATGACCCGGGAAACCCCGGCTCATCTGATTGATTGGCGGGGCAACGACTGGACTCCTGATTCGGAGACCCCCGCAGCCCACCCAAATTCTCGCTTCACCGCACCGGCCAAAAATTGTCCGATCATTGATGAAGACTGGGAAAAACCGGAAGGTGTGAAGATTGATGCATTCCTCTTCGGTGGACGCCGGATGAACGACATTCCGCTGGTCTTCCAATCCTTTAACTGGATCCACGGGGTTTACCTCGGTGCGACCATGGGGTCTGAATTGACCGCCGCTGCGGAAGGCACGGTGGGCAAGCTGCGCCGCGATCCATTCGCAATGTTGCCGTTCTGCGGATACAACATGGGCGATTACATCCGCCACTGGCTGAAGATGGGTAAGCGCCTGTCGCCGCCAGTGAGAATATTTCACGTCAATTGGTTCCGGAAGAGTGCCGAGGGCAAGTTCATCTGGCCCGGCTTTGGCGAAAACATGCGAGTGCTCAAGTGGTGCATCGGCCGTGTTCACGGAAACTCGACCGGCTTCGAATCGCCGATCGGTTGGATGCCCCGCTATCAGGACTTCGACTGGAAGGGCTTGGATTTCTCCGAAGAGGAGTGGGACGAGCTGATGACCGTCGACCGCGAGCGCATCAAAATGCAAAGTCTCCAGCATGAGGAACTCTTCCTCCAACTGGGAGATTATCTTCCGCGCCAAATGATTTTCGAGCGCGAGCTGATTATCAGCCGCATGTAGAACAGAATTTTGGGCCTGAGAAACCCAAATGAGAAAGAGTGAGTTAGTGGTAGTTAGCTCCCGGTCCGTAAGGGCCGGGAGTTTTCTATTTTTGGGGAGGGAGTAATTTGATCATGGGAGGGCGAATGTCCCAATCGCGGCAGTCTCTCCCTACACCGAAGCCAGGATAATCGCCAGCGAGGGGACGCAGAGAAGAGTGCTGAGAACGATCGCACCGGAGGCTAGTGCCTCGTCTCCACCCATCTCCTTGGCCATGACATAGCTCGCGACGGCGGTCGGGCAGGAACTGAGAACGAGGAGGATGAGGAGAGAATGCGAATTGAGGTCGAAGAGCATCGAGAGCAGGAAAGAGAGCGCTGGCAGGATCGCTACTTTCAGGGTCGTAGCAAAAAGGGCGCTTCGGTAGCGTCCTTTAAGCGAGACCGCCGCCATCCCGCCTCCGACGCAGAGTAGCGATCCGGGAGCTGCGAGCTGGGCTACCAGATCCAGAGAATCGAGCACGGGCGCGGGTAACGACACCGGAAGCAGGTAGGCCAGGATTCCGGCAATCGCCGAGAGGATCAGGGGATTGGTTGCGACCTTTTTGACGATGGAGAGCAGGTTGCCGCGGACCTGACCAGTGCGGCTGGCTTCGAGAAAGAAGACCGACAAGACATTGTAGACGATCATGGTCGGAGCGAAAACAAAGATGGCCTGTGCGATGACCGATTCCGATGCCGGATCGTTGCGGGTGGCGTAAAGGAGAATGGGCAGTCCCGCATAGGCAAGATTTCCACGAAAGGCGGCTTGGAGGAAGGTGCCCTTCCGCTCATGGGGAAGCTTCAGCAGCTTTGCCGTGAAAATCCCCAGTCCAATGAGGAGAACTGTGGACAGGGTGAAGACGGAAAAGACCTTCACCGTCTCCTCCGGGAATCCCGGTGCTTTCGCCAGGGTGAAGAAAATCAGACAGGGCAGGCCGACCCAGAACAGCAGTCGGTTGAGTTCGGCCAGAAAGGATTGGGACAAAAACCCCCGCACCGCCAATAGATAGCCGAGGGCAATGATGGCAAAAACCGGAAATAAGGTGTGGAAGGCGTGACCCATGTCGGTAGAGCAACAACGAAGGGGCAGGGCGGCAAGACGGTTATCGGTTGTCTGTTGGTCGGTTGGTCGGTTTTCGGTTGGTCGGAGTAGGGCCGCAGCTTCAGCTGCGCCTTCTCGGTTGCCTCTCCGCCAGATTTCCAGATATTTCTCGGATGAAGTTCGCAGCCGTCCGGTGGCACTGGCCGCGCAGCTAAAGCTGAGCGGGTACGGGGATATGCGTCCCACGAGCGCTCATTACCCGTTCCAATCCGTTGCCTGGTAGAAAATCGATTCAGGTTTGACCGAGTCGGCGATGTGCCAATGAATTCAGGGGCTGGATTGCATCTTTCGCAAACCTCATCATTCTAAAAACTTTATGATCACACCCGAACTTCTTTCCCAAATCGAAGAACTGCACAAGCGTGCTGGATATCTCTGGAGGTATCTTTGACGTCGATAAAAAGAAACAATCGATAGCTGCCGCCGAAGAAAAAATGGCGGATGCGTCCTTTTGGGACGACAATGACGCGGCGCAAAAGCTTACCGGTGAAGTGAGCCGTATGAAGCGCCTCGTCGAGAAGATGGAGACTCTCCTGACGGAAGTCGACGACGTGAAAACCATGGCCGAGCTCGCCGATGAAGAAGAGGGCGATGACGCCGAAATGGCGGCTGCGGAATGTGAGGAGCTCACGAATAAACTGCAGTCGAAGATTGATTTGCTCGAGTTGCAGTCCTTTCTCAGTGGGCCCCATGACTCCAAGAATGCGATCCTCAGCGTCCATGCAGGTGCTGGGGGAACCGAGTCTTGCGATTGGGCGGACATGCTTTTCCGGATGTATTCCCGTTGGGCGGAGCGTTCGGGGTTCGAAGTGGAAATCCAGGACCTGCAGTCCGGGGAAGAAGCGGGAATCTCGAAGGTCACCATGCGAATCGCCGGTGACAATGCTTACGGCTTTTCCAAGGCCGAGCGCGGGGTTCACCGGTTGGTGCGGATCAGCCCGTTCGACTCGAATAAACGCCGCCACACTTCCTTCTGTTCGGTCGATGTCATTGCTGAGATTGACGATGATATCGATCTGGATATCCGCGATGAAGATCTGCGGGTCGATACCTATCGCGCCAGTGGAAAGGGGGGGCAACACGTCAATAAGACGGATTCCGCAGTGCGTTTGACCCACCTGCCGACCGGGATTGTGGTCGCCTGCCAAAACGAGCGTTCACAGCTCAAGAACAAGGGCACGGCGATGAAGATCCTCAAGTCCCGTATCTACGAACAGATGCAGGATGAGAAACGCTCGGAGATGGAAAAATTCTACGGCGAGAAGGGGGAAATTGCCTGGGGAAACCAGATTCGCAACTACGTCTTCCAGCCGTATCAGATGGTCAAAGACCTGAGAACCGGTCAGGAAACCTCGAATGTGCAGGGGGTGATGGATGGCGAACTTGATCCCTTCATTCACGCATGGCTGCGGGCTGGAGGACCAATCGGCCGTTCGGCGGCTGCCGCAACAGAAGCAGACTGATGAAGAAACCCGATCTAGAAAAAGCATTCAGTGAAACCTCTCTCTTTGCAGACAAGACTTGGGTCGTATCTCCCGAGGCCTTCCCTCTGGACGAGAAACAGCTGCAGACCATTCGCGAGATTGGTCCGGCGCTGGCCGAGTTTCAGCTCGCCGTCGAGCGGTTGTATCGGCGGGTAGGTGAGGGGCGAAGGATCCTCCGCAACGGGGATCTCAAAGCCGACTGGGTGTTGGATTATCTGGATCGGGGAAAGCCGGATTCGCTTCTCAACCACGGTAAGCATTCTGCGTTGAAGAATGAGTTGCCGGCGATCATTCGTCCGGACCTTCTCTTGACCGAGGACGGTTTCTGCCTGACGGAGATCGATGCGGTTCCGGGTGGCATCGGTTTGACCGGTTTCCTCAATGACCTCTATCGGGAAGATGGAGGAGTCGTGGAATCGGAGGATCAGATCCCGGAAGCATTTTTCCGGGCTCTGACCGGAGACCTCGATTCCTATCAGAATCCGTTCGTGGCTCTGGTTGTCAGTGATGAGGCCGAAACCTATCGTCCGGAAATGGAGTGGTTGGCGAGTCAGCTGCAGCGCAAGGGGCGTCGGATTTTCGTCTTTCATCCAGACGAACTCATGATCCTCGGCGATACGGTCTGTGCTTCTCTCGACGGAAATCCCGAGAAGATCGACGTCCTCTATCGTTTCTGGGAGTTGTTTGACCTGCCCAGCTTTGCTTGGGGAGAAGGGCTGATGCGGGCTGTGGAAGCGGACACCGTGAAGGTGACTCCGCCGATGAAGCATTATCAGGAGGAGAAGTTGAACTTAGGCCTTCTCCACCATCCGAAGCTCAAGGCGTATTGGGATGAGAATCTCCCGAAGAAGGTGCGTCGATTGCTCTTCCAAATCGTGCCGGAGTCTTGGGTGGTTGACCCGGAGCCGGTGCCCGCAAACGCCTTTCTGCACGCTCCGACGGTCGGTGGGCTGCCCATATCCTCCTGGGAAGAGCTGGGAGGCGGTTCGCAGAAGGAGCGGAGTTTGATTTTGAAGGTGAGCGGTTATCATGAAACCGCTTGGGGCGCCCGAAGTGTCGTTCTCGGAAGCGATGTTTCCCGCGAAGCATGGACTGCGGCCCTCCGGCAGGCGATGCGGGATGGTGAGGAGAATCTTCACATCCTCCAACGTTTCCAGAAGCCGATGCGTGTCCGGCATCCCGTTTATGGTGACTCCGATGAGCCGCGATCCATGGAGGGCCGGGTGCGGCTTTGCCCGTTCTTTTTCCGCAAAGGAGAAAACGACTATCAGCTCGAGGGAGTCCTCTCCACAGTCTGTCCCGCGGATAAAAAGATCATCCACGGGATGAGCGAGGCGACGCTCTTGCCCGCCCGCGAGGCCTGAGTCGGTGTTGCGGTTTGTCGGAGAGACTCCTTGAGGGAGCTCTTGCTACTCCGAAGGGGATGAGCTATCGGTAGGGGCATGGAAAAGAAGGAAGTTTTGGTCACTAACGATGACGGGTTTGACTCGTTTTTTCTCCGCGTTCTCGTCGATCGCCTTCTTGAAGAGTTCTCGGTGACGGTGGTGGCTCCGGCCAGCGAACAGAGCTGGATCGGGCGGGGGATTTCCCGTCAGGGAACCGTATCGGCCAAGCCGGATGATTCGCTGGGGTGCCCAGGGTGGCGTATCGGCGGCACGCCGACGGATTGCGTCAATATCGGACTCGAGCATTTGGTCGAAAAACGTCCCGCTGCCGTAATCTCGGGGATTAACCTCGGTTTTAATACGACGGTGCCTCTCGTGCTCAGTTCCGGAACGATTGCCGGCGCCCTGGAGGGTTCATTCAGCGACATTCCGGCCATCGCGTTCAGTAAGATCATTCCTCAGGAGATTTTTGAAAAAGTTCGCATCTCCAAGGGATTTGTTGAGGGAGACTATTTTGAGAGTTTGGAAAATTCCGCAGCCCACGCCCGACGAATGGTCTCAAGCCTCATTCGCGGCGAGTGGTTCTCCCGTCAGGGCACGGTGCACAACATCAATTTTCCCGTCGGCGTAACTGCCGAAACTCCGATCCGGCGCACGGTGCCGGTGAACATGAAAATGGCAGGCCTCTTCGAACGGCAGGGCGAGGACTTTGTCTTCCGGTATCGTCAAGGCATCCTCCCCGACGACCGTCCGGGGACCGATGTCGGCGCTCTCGAAGACGGCGAAATCAGCCACTCGTTGATCGACTTTACCATTCTCGGTGTCCCCGAGTAAGCTCGCCAAGTAGGGCCGCAGCTCCAGCTGCACCTTCCGAGTTGCCCCTCCTGCGGTGGGGGAAGCTCGCGGTCGGGTGCATTGTTGAACCTGTGCGGGCAAGGCTGAAGCCATGCCCCACAGTGGGTAGGTCGCTTCAGCGCCTACCGCGAATTGGTCTTGGAGAGACACTTTTGTGTGAGGCAATCCTCAGCCCGGTCGGGTGCATTGTTGAGCTTGAGCGGGCAAGGCTGAAAGCCATGCCCACAGTGGGTGGGTCGCTTTAGCGCCTACCGCGAATTGGTCTTGGAGAGACACTTTTGTGTGAGGCAATCCTCAGCCCGGTCGGGTGTTTTATTGAACCTGCGCGGGCAAGGCTGAAGCCATGCCCCACAGTGGGTAGGTCGCTTCAGCGCCTACCGCGAATGGTCTTGGAGAGACACTTTTGTGTGAGGCAATCCTCAGCCCGGTCGGGTGCATTGTTGAACCTGCGCGGGCAAGGCTGAAGCCATGCCCCACAGTGGGTAGGTCGCTTCAGCGCCTACCGCGAATTGGTCTTGGAGAGACACTTTTGTGTGAGGCAAGCTCATCCCCGGATGAGTCTCGTAGTCAATCGGCGACACCAGCCGCGCAGCTGAAGCTGAGCGGGTACGGAAATACGCAAAGATTTTATACCGAATTTAGTAAGTTTTGACCGTTATGGTGCAGCGCAGAATCGAAGCAGCTCAAGGCGCAGGGATCGGGTTCGTATTGAGATACGCTCCAATCCCTGCAACGCCGCGACCTTCGATTCTGGGCGCATCCCCTTGGGACGGGCGGGAAATGAGCCTGAGCAGCGTTAGCCCAAATGGCACGGGTCGCAGACCCGCCTCCAATTGGGCCGCCTCGCTCAGACTCGTTTCCCATCCCGCCATAACTATCAAAACTTCCTAAATTCGGTATTACACCCGTGACAGTTCGCCAGCTCTTTTCGCGCGTTGTGCGAGAGAAACAGTGAACCTCTCTTCCCTCAGAAGCCTTCTTTAGGCTTGTGGTCGTCCCGAAATACGGAGTGGGAGGCGACTTCGATTTCCGCCTGGCGACCGAGGAATTCCAAGAGGATGCGGACGCGGTCCCGGGCTCCGAGGACTTGGGTGACGACGGCTTGTAAATTCTTGAAGGGACCATCGATGACGGTGACCGGGGCTCCAACTTCGATCACCGGGTCCGGGGTTTCGAAATTTTCAGCGGGGATACGGTCTTTGAGTTCTTGGATGAACTCGCCGGGAATGGGAGGAATGCGATTCCCGTAGCGGACCACGGCCAGAATGCCGGGCATGGAGAGCAAGTGCCGGAGGTGCGTCTCGATGTGGCAGTAGCAGAAGAGATAGCCGGGAAAGAGGGCTTCCGTGAAGCGAACTTTGCCCCGTTTCGTCTTTTTAGTGAACGTGATGCGGGGAGCGAAAACCTCAATTCCAATCCGGTGGCGGATTTGGGCTGCGGCTAGGTGCTCTTTTTTGGTCTGGCTGCGGAGGCAATACCAGAATTCTTCGGCGTCCTCAGCGGTCGCCGACTGTTCGGCGTCCTGATTCATTATTCGAGTCCGAGGCTTCGGCTGGTTTGCAGTGCGTAGTCTGCCGGGTTCTCCCCGCGGGCTTTGATGGCGCGCATGAGGCGTTGCAAGTCTATCGAATCTCCGGGTTTGATGCCCTTTTTGCGGAACCAACCTTTGTTCATTTCAACCGCGATGACGATGTCGTCACGAAATGATTTCACTGGAACCTCGACGTTTGGAAACATTTGATGAATTTCCCGCAGAATGCCGTCTCCGGTGAAATAGCCAATATCGAGCGGAATCTCGGTATTCTTCATCCAGAAGCTCGCTTGTTGCGGTCGTTCAAAAAGGAAGGCCATCCCTTCGTCCTTTCCGAGCTCCAGTCGTTTTTGTAAGCCCTGTTGGCGTTCGGAGATGGTTAGCGCCAGCTCGAGATCGGCGGGGCGATTGGCAATCGGGATCGAAAAGTAGCGGGATTCCGGGGCACTGGGTCCGAAAAGGTCACAGCCGGAAAGGAGTACGCAGCAAGTGAGGAGGAGGATCGCAGGCAACCGCTTCATGCCGGAGGTCTTGCTGGAGGAGGAGTTCATTGGTGTCTTGTTTAAATGAGAAAGAGGGGCGAGGTCAATGAAGCGGGTTCTTTGGAGAGTGGGAGCCGAAAATGGCCCTTGTCTTGTTGGCGGTGCAACCTTTTTCGAGAAAGGAGGGGTCATCAGACTTCGATTCGCCTTGCTGTGCAATGGACCGAGAGGGCAAGGCATGCAGGATATACCCACAGTGGGTGGGTCGCTTCAGCGCCCACCAGGCAGTGTCATGAACGGATCGGTCAGGCTGAAGGTCACCTTTGGCCTTCGCGGAGGGTTCCCGAGTCTGCGCGGGCAAGGCTGAAAGCCATGCCCCACAGCGGGTGGGTTGCTTGAGTGCCCACCACGTAATGCCTTGAACGGATCGGTTCGGCTGAAGGTCACCTTTGGCCTTCGGGGAGGATTCCCGAGTTTGCGCGGGCAAGGCTGAAAGCCATGCCCCCCAGTGGGTGGGTTGCTTCAGCACCCACCACGTAATGCCTTGAACGGATCGGTCAGGCTGAAGGTCACTTTTGGCCTTCGGGGAGGATTGCCGAGTTTGCGCGGGCAAGGCTGAAGCCATGCCCCACAGTGGGTGGGTTGCTTCAGCGCCCACCTGCGCTCCTTTTTGGCAGTCTTCTGGCGTAATTGCCGTTTTGGTTCTCAGCCGTTTCTCCGCCCGGGCCACTGTGGCATTGCCGAGTCCCGCTCCGGGCGTCTATCGTTTTTCATTTTACTGAACTGAGCGCTTTATGGATTTTACTGTTTTCTACTCTTCCCCGGAAAAAGATGCCGATCTCCTTCACTTTGGAGGTTTTCACGCTCCCGATGCCTTTTTGGCATTTGAGATCGATGGCAAGCGCCGGGCGGTTTTGTCTTCGCTGGAATTGAGCCGGGGAGAGCGGGAGAGCCGTTTCGACGAGGTCCTTCCTCTCGAGGAGATTATCGAGGAGTCCGGCACGGGAGGGGATCTGGCGGAGCGGATTCTCTGGCTTGCCCGCGAATACGGAGCGACCCGGCTGCGTTTGCCGGAGGATTTTCCAGGACGCACTGCTTTTGCGTTGAAAGAGAAGGGGCAATTTCCTTTGGAGTTTGTGGATCGACCTGTTTGTCGCGACCGGTTGATCAAGTCGGTGGCGGAGCAGGAGGCGATCCGACGGGTAAACGGCGTGATCTCGGGAGCGTATTCGCAGGTGGAAAAGATTCTCGGGGAATCGACGGTTGAAGGCGGTATTTTAATCCATGAGGGGGCGCCCCTGACTTCTGAAGCGCTCCGATCGGTGATCGCCGTTCATTGTTTGCGGGAGGGATGCATTGCTGCCGGGACTATTGTTGCGGGAGGCGACCAAGCCTGTGATCCCCACGAGCAAGGGAGTGGGCCGTTGCCTGCGGGGCAGTTGATCATCGTTGATATTTTCCCCCGGGATGAGCAATCCGGGTTTTTCGGAGACATGACCCGGACTTACTTGAAAGGAACTGCCAATTCGGACCAACGCCGCTTGGTCAACGCAGTCAAAGAGGCCCAGGTTCGGGCGATTGAGGGCCTGGAGACGGGAGTGAATGGAAAGGATATCCACGATGGGGTCACTGCCTATTTCGACTCCCAGGGCTTTACCACCGGACGCAATGAGCGGGGCTATTTCGGGTTTTTCCACGGGACCGGGCACGGTTTGGGCCTGGAAATCCACGAGGAACCCCGCGTTTCTCGCACGGATTATCGCTTGGAGGCGGGGATGGTCACCACCGTAGAGCCGGGCCTCTATTTTCGTGGACTCGGCGGCTGCCGGATCGAGGATGTGGTCTGCATTCGCGAGGGAGGTTCCATTTTTCTCTCCGATCATCCCTACGACTGGGAGATTGCCTGAGTCAGCCAACTTCCTTCTTAATCCTTGAAACCAGCGGGTGACGAAATCAAAAGCGCCGCAAGCCCTCGAACCGTTTACGCAAACCATGGAGATTAGAGAATTACTGGAAAAGATCCGCGGGAGGCGGGTTCTTGTCATCGGAGACATCATGCTCGACCACTACGTGTGGGGCGATGCTTCCCGCATTTCTCCCGAGGCGCCGGTTCCGGTGGTAGACGTGACGAAGGACTCCTTTGCTGCGGGGGGCGCGGCCAATGTTGCCTTGAATCTGGCCTCTCTGGGCGGCGCTCCTTCGCTGGCGGGCTGGACTGGCCAGGATGAGGGCGGGGAGCGGCTCGAAGAAATTTTATCGGAAGCTGGCGTGACGCGAATTCCCGGTTTGGTGGGAGGCGACTGCCAGACCATCCGCAAAACCCGGATCATGGTCCGAAACCAGCAACTTTGCCGAATCGATCGGGAGGGAGGTCCCGAGGATTACCGATTGGATCAGGGTCCAGCTCTGGAATCACTGGAGTCCGCGATCAATCAGGTCGATGCCGTTCTGCTCTCCGATTACGGAAAGGGGGCCATCTCGGAGGCTTTGATCGCGTGGGTGGTCGAGAAAACTGAGTCGAAGGGCGTTCCTGTATCGCTCGATCCGAAGCCGCGGCGGCGTCTGCGCTTTTCCGGTCTGGATTTGCTGACTCCTAACCGGGCAGAAGCACTCGAGCTGGCCGGGCTCTCGCCGCATCTGCGTGGGGAGTTTCCCGCTGCCGAGGTTTGTGCCCGGATCTGGGAGCGTCATCAGCCGGGGCATTTGGTCATCACATTGGGTGCGGATGGGATTCTCCTGAGCAGCGATGGGAAACCCGACCGCTTAATCCCCACTTATGCCCGACAGGTGTTCGATGTTTCCGGCGCGGGAGATACGGTCATCGCTTCACTTTTATTGGCCCTTTCGGCCGGGGCGGACCTGCCGTCAGCCGCGCGGCTCGCCAACTTGGCGGCCGGAGTGGTGGTGGGAAAAGTGGGGACCGCGACCGTTTCCAGCGAAGAGATTCTCGAGTACCTCGCCCTGCATCCGGATTTGGCCAATCCCGCCGCCGAAACCGTAATGTCGTGATGGAGCCTGGAAAGAAGGCGGTGTTTTTGGACAGGGATGACACCTTGATCCACAATGTGCCGTATTTGGCGGATCCGTCGAAGGTCGATCCGATTCCCGGGGCTTCCGAGGCTTTGCAGCGCTTGCGGGATGCGGGTTACCTACTCTTTCTCTTTACCAATCAGAGCGGGATTGGTCGGGGATATTACCAGAGGGCGGACGCGGAGGCCTGTAATCGGGAGACTGAAAAACGGTTGGGACTCTCCCCCGGATTCGAGGGGATTTGCATCGCTCCAGAGTCTCCGGATGATCCCGAGCCGGTTTATCGAAAACCCTCTCCACGCTATCTTGAGGAAATGATCAGCCTCCATGGGCTGGATCCGGAACAGGTCTGGATGGTAGGTGACAAAGAAAGTGACGTGGAGGCGGGGCGGCGGGCCGGGGTGAACAGTGCCCGCATCGGAAAATCACGGGATGCAGAGGGCGACGGCGTTCCGACCTTTGCCTCGGTCTTGCATTTTACTGACTGGCTCCTTGCCTTGTCGGGAGAAACTACGGAGGACTAATTCGATGGCGAGCAATACAGGGGACACGGACAATCGGGGAATCGAATCTCTGTACCGGATTAGCAGTCTGGTCGGGGAAACTGAGGATCCACAGGATGCCTTGGAGGTCATTCTTGACGAAATGGTCAGGGTTTTTCGGGCCAGCAGTGCCTCCGTCGCACTGATTCATCCAGATAGCCGCGAGCTGCGGATCGAGGCGGCCAGTGGACTTCCGATCACGGTAAAGGACTTTCCGCTCAAGCTGGGAGTCGGGGTGACTGGCTGGGTTGCGCTCCATGGGGAGCCGTTGTTGATTCAAGATACCCGCAATGATCCGCGCTACGTCGCCCTGCGGGAGGACGTGCTCAGCGAGCTCGCCGTACCGATGGAGGACAAGGGGAGGGTGATCGGTGTCCTCAACCTGGATAGCAACCAACCGAATACCTTTTCAGAGGACGATGTGCTCCTCCTGCGTCTGCTGACGCGAGAAGCGACGCGGGCGATTCAACAACTCTGGGCGGTGCGGCAATTGCGGGTCACGGCCCGCCAGATGGAGACCCTCTTGCGGGTTGGCCAATCGATTGTCTCGAAAAAGGATCTGAACACGGTTCTCGATGCGATTGCCTCCGCGACCCGGGATCTGATCGATGCCCGGTTTGCCGCGATTTTCCTCCTCGACGATTCAGGGGAGTTCCTCGAACTGCACTCAATCCGGGGAGACGGTTGGGATGATCCCTACCAGGAGAAACTCTCCCTCGATGAGAGTTCGGTGGGGACGGCGATTCGGCACCAACGTCAAGTCGAGGTCCTCGACCTGGCGAGGACGGAAGAGCACCACTTCGTTCCCGTCGTTCAGAAGTTTGGTCTCATCTCGATGCTGGCGACTCCCTTGTCCTTTGAGAACCAGGGGATTGGGGTGTTGTGTGCTTACACTGATTCCCTTCATCGCTTCAACAATGATGAGAAAAAGGTGATGAAGGGGCTGGCTAGCCTGGGGGCTGTGGCCATTGAGAATTCACGCCTGTATCGCCGGATTTTCGAGACGGAGGAGTCCCTGAATCGTAATGATAAATTGACGACACTGGGACTGCTTTCGGCCGAGATTGCTCACGAAATCCGCAATCCTTTGACCGTGATGCAGCTTCTCTTTAAATCGGTGGATTTTGATTTCGAAGAGGAGGATCCACGCCATGAGGATATCCGCATTATTGGCGAAAAAATTTCCCAACTCGAAGATATTGTCGGCCGGGTTCTCGACTTTGGGAAGTCAGGAGATGGGATGCGGGGCCGTTTTAAGGTGGAGTCGATTGTTCGCGAGACCCTTCAGCTCGTGCGGATGAAGCTCTTTCAGGCGGATGTGCGACTTGTGTATTCCTCTCATCCCGACGTGCGTGAGAGTGAGGTCAACGTCAATAAGGGCCAGATTCAACAGGCCTTGCTGAATCTCATCATCAACGCGGTCGACGCCATGACCGGAGGCGGAGAGATTCGGATTCGTCTCGATCCCGAAGAGGGGAATCGCGTGAGAATCTCGATTGCCGACACCGGTTGCGGAATCGACCCGGAAATCGGCGACCGAATCTTTGAGTCTTTCCTCACCGGACGGAAAAACGGATCCGGACTGGGCCTCTCCATTGCCAAACGAATTGTTCGCTCTCATCGGGGGGATATCCATCTCTCCTGGACCGGGGCCAGCGGCACCTGTTTCGAGCTCTGGCTTCCCCTGTTGCACGGCGGGAATTGATCCAGGAAGAGCCGGAGGTCGCGTTCTGGGGAGGTCGTCGCGCAGCTAAGGCTGAGCGGGTACACAAATGTGTGGTACGGGGAGTAGGGCAGTAGCTTTAGCTGCGCCCACGGTGCCTCTCCGCCGAGATGCAGGGTTTATAGAGGAATCGATTGGAGGAGAGCGGTTCGGGCACTCTGGAATCTGGAGAGGGTGTGTAGCGTTTAGACACAGGCTGGCAGCCTGTGGTACGGGGAGTAGGGCAGTAGCTTCAGCTGCGCCCACGGTGCCCCTCCGCCGAGATGCAGGGTCTACAGAGGAATCGATTGGAGGAGAGCGGTTCGGGCACTCTGGAATCTGGAGAGGGTGTGTAGCGTTTAGACACAGGCTGGCAGCCTGTGGTACGGGGAGTAGGGCCGCAGCTTCAGCTGCGCCCACGGTGCCCCTCCGCCGAGATGCAGGGTTTATAGAGGAATCGATTGGAGGAGAGCGGTTCGGGCACTCTGGAATTTGGAGAGGGTGTGTAGTGTTTGGACACAGGCTGGCAGCCTGTGGTACGGGAAATCTCCGCGCTTCGGCTTCGGGATGTGCGCATTCTTTGCCCTGCAAAATTCTGTTACGGCAATGTAACAGACGAGAGGCTGTTTGCCCTTGTGAGAAGATGTCAGGAAGTGAATCAATGGGGACGGCTGATCGATTTCAGCTTCACTGATACTCAAAACCAAAATCAGACAACGAATGAACCAGAAATTAAAATTCCTCAGCTCCATCGGACTGGCGACAGGGCTCGCTCTTTCCTCAGCTGTAGCCGATACTATCGTCATCAAGGGATCCGACACACTCGGTGCCAAGATGGTTCCGCAGATCGCGGAAGCCTTCAAGGCTCAGAACCCTTCCATTGACTTCGCCATCGCCGCTGAAGGTTCCTCCACTGGAGTGGCTGCCATCATCGACGGCACCGCCGAAATCGGCATGTCGAGCCGCGACGTCAAGGATTCGGAAATGGCCAAGGCGGAAGCTAATGGTGTTCACATCATGAAGACCACCGTGGCTCTCGACGGTATCGGCGTCATTGTTAACGAGTCGAACCCGATCACCGAAATTAGCCTCGACCAAGTCGAAGCGATCTTCACCGGCGACGTCTCTGACTGGGCTTCCATGACCGGTAAGCCAGGCCAGATCTCCTGCTACACTCGTAACACTTCCTCCGGAACTTACGCGGTCTTCAAGCAGTTGGCTATGGACGGTCGTGAATACGCCGTGAATTCCCAAAAGATGGCCGGTAACGAGCAAATCGCTTCCGAAGTCGCCAACAACCCGAATGGCGTTGGCTATGTCGGTCTTGCTTACATCGACACTCCAGGGGTGAAGGTCGTTCCGGTTAACGGCATGGCTCCCGACAACCCAAAGTATCCTTTGGCTCGTCCTCTTTACTACCTGACCAACGGTTTCCCAACCGACGCTGACGTTGCGAAGTTCATCAACTTCACACTCAGCCTCGCCGGTCAGCAGATCGTCAAGAAGGTTGACTTCATTCCCGTCAAGTAAGGGATAGAAGACTTCTTCTCTCTTTGGAGGACCGCGGGTCCATTCTCGTGGTCCTCCTTTTTTCTTCGATCCAACCATTTCCCAATCTAATTTCGCATCTCCAACGGAGAGCATTTCAACTGGACTCCTTTCATGGGTGACAAGAAGAGCGAATTTTCCGGCAAATCGCTGAGTCGATCGAATCGGTTCCAAATGATGGGGCTCAATTCGGGCGACTTCATCCGATACTTTTTCGGAGGCAATGCATTTGTCGCACTGCTGATTCTCGGCTTGATTACGATCTTTCTCTTCAAGGAAGGAGCAGGGTTCTTCGGGCAATATCGCGAAGACCTGAAGGTCTACCAACGGGCAGGCCTGCAATATGTCGATATTATCGGCGAACAGACGGGGGACTACATCGCCCTCAAACAATTTTACGACAAGATCCGGAACGATCAAATCGCGATCTACTACGATGAGGGTAAAGAGTTTGCCGAGATCAAGGAGAAGCTGGCGGACGAGTTTACGTTCGGGCAGGAATTCTCTGCAGCGGGTCGTCCCCTCGAGCGCTTGCTCTCGGAGATGCGGACGATCGCTAAGGTGACGAAGGATGATTACTACGCGAATAAGTCGAATCTGGAGCGACGCAACAACCTGATCGCAGCCGGAAAAGAGGATCTGGCGCAAAATATTCCGATCACCGATTTTACCGAGGAATACTGGCGCGAACGGGTCGCTCCGCTGAAGGCCAAGTTTGACGAATACCTGGCCATCACCTCGGAGATGGAGGTGCAATTGGCCGAGCTGGAAGGGGAGGTCCCCGATGCGACGATTGAGAAGTTCGAAAAGGATGTGAAGCGCTTCCGGACTCTCTTGCCAAAGTTTGTCGAGCAATACCCGGTCTATGTGGAAAAACTGCAGAACTGGGAACAATTTGAGCCGGTGCCGATGTATCGTTCCGTTTTTGCCTTCCTTTTTGGCAAGCGTTGGTTGACGGGGACGAGTTGGCAGGAGTTTTACGGGATTCTTCCGCTTCTATCGGGATCGTTTCTGATCGCCGTGATCGCGATCGCGATTTCGGTTCCTTTCAGTGTGGGGGCGGCCATTTACGTCAATCAAATCGCCACCAAGAAAGAGCAGAATTTTATCAAACCGTATATCGAGTTCATTGAGGCACTGCCCTCGATCGTCCTTGGTTTTTTCGGAATCGTGGTTTTCGGGGAGGTGCTGCAGAATCTTTTGGGGCTCGAGCAACGCTTGAATGCCTTCGTCGCCGGGGTTCTCTTGGCCCTGATGGCGGTGCCGACCATTTTCACACTCACTGAAGATGCCATCAACAACGTCCCACGAGCGTTCAAGGAATCCTCCTTTGCGATGGGGGCGACCTCCTTGCAAACGACGATCCGGGTCATCGTTCCGACTGCACTCTCCGGGATCATCTCGGCCTGCCTGCTTGGATTTGGACGAGTGATCGGTGAGACCATGGTGGTGCTTCTGGTCGCGGGGAATCGAATCAAAATTCCGGATTTGGGCCTCGGCCCGGCCGTGATCTTTGAGCCGGTTCATACGATGACAGGAATTATCGCCCAAGAGCTTCCGGAAGTGGTGAACGGAAGCCTCCACTACCGTGCTTTGTTCATGGTGGGGATCGTGCTCTTCTTTATCGCTCTTTTAATTAACTTTATCGCCCAAAAAGTGGTGAAACGCTTCAAAGTCTCGGCTGACTGAGGAATGACTTGCGGATTGAGGAACTATCCATGAACGACTCTTCTACAGAAAAAGATAAGGTGAAGAACTCGCCCTTTGGGCGGCGTCCCACCCGGGCAAAGACGATTCAGGCGGTCTCCTTCTGGGGATTTCGCGCGATCACATACGGGATCGTCATTTTCGCCACCTACATTTTCGCCGATATCACCTGGAACGGCTCCAAGACGGTGTTCAAGTCGAGCTTTCCTTTCGTCAACACCGAGTTCTTTACCGGGTTTCCGGAGACGCTGTATGTCTTTGATTGGTATACGGTCGAAACGGATCAGGGCATGGAGGAAATGTCCGGCGAGCAGCTCAGTAAGGCGGTTCGTGATGAAAACCGGGCCATTTCTCAGATCGACTACCATCATGGTAAGTTTGTCTTTCTCTTCAACTATCAGGAGCAGGCACCGATGGCTCCGGCGGAGTTCTCTAGCTTCCTGAAAGAGCAGGGGGTCAATCTCCAGATCAAATCCTACGAGGAGCTGGAAATGGCTTCCACGACTTTCGACGATTGGCGCCGGGAGAAGGGGATCCCGCTGGACGACTATGTCGGGGCGGAGAACTATGCCTACTCGGGCGGAGGGATTCTTCCAAACATCGTCGGGACCTTTATGTTGACCATTGGAGCGGTTCTCATCGCTCTGGTGCTCGGCACCTTCGCCGCCATCTTCCTGAGCGAATACTCCAGACCGGGTCGGATGCTCAGCACGATCCGCCTCTCAATCCTCAACTTGGCTGGTGTTCCCTCGATCGTATTCGGGATCTTCGGTTTTGGGGCCTTCGTCTTAACCGCGCCGGTCTTTACGGATGCACCCAGTGAGGATACGCTGATGAGTATGGGCACTCCCATCAAGAACGTGGAGACCGTTTCCATCGTTCCGCGTGATAAGGCCGAGCACTACGATGGTAAGGCTGTTCTGGAAAGGAATCCCGACGCCGAGGAGTTTGCTGTGACTACCGAACGTTGGAAGCTTTTTGGCATTCCTCTCCCCGGGAAGGAGTTCATCTCGATGACGCCCGCCTCGGAGAAAACAACGGCGAAGACCGAGGTCGTGAGTCCCGTAGTCTTCAGTTTTCAAGGGTGGAACGTCTCCTTGATGGCGGGTGCGTTTACATTGGCCTTCATGGTCCTTCCGGTAATTATCGCCGCGAGTGAGGAATCGTTGCGGGCCATCCCCAAAGGATTCCGGGAAGGCTCCTTGGCTCTCGGGGCGACGAAGTGGACCTCTATCCGGACCAACGTCCTGCCTTATGCCATGCCGGGAATTCTGACTTCCTCGATTCTGGGGATTACCCGGGTCGCCGGGGAAACCGCTCCGATCATGTTCACGGCGGCCTACGCCTCCGCTCCCGGGATGCCTTGGGATAGTGGCTTCTGGAATATGTTTATGCAGCCGGTCATGGCTCTCCCGTATCACATCTATGTGGTGAGCTTGAAGATTCCACAGAATGAATACACCGAGAAAATGCAGTATGGGACGGCCTTCGTCTTTATGATCATCGTCGGGCTCATTGCATTTGCGTCGATCATCCTTCGAGTCCGTGCCCGCAAGAAATACCAGTGGTAATCCTGAACGCCGCTATACTGATTGATAACCTTTGATTTGATTCACCATGAAAGAACAAGAATCTGACGCCGCTACCGTCGATACCGCCAAACCCTCCGTAATTGAGGTCAATGACTTTAGTTTTGCCTATGGCGAAAAGCAGGCACTCTTCAACATCGACATGTCGATGAATGAGAAGGAAGTCACTGCCTTCATCGGACCCTCGGGCTGCGGGAAAAGTACTCTCCTGCGTTGCCTCAACCGGATGAACGATCTGGTCCCAATCGCGAAGATTACCTCCGGAAATATTGAGATTGGCGGAGTCGACATCAACCATCAGGACGTCGACGTCATCGAACTCCGTAAGCGGGTGGGGATGGTCTTCCAGAAGTCGAATCCGTTCCCGAAGTCGATTTACGAGAACATCGCTTACGGTCTGCGGATCCAGGGCATCAACAAGCGCTCCCGCCTCGATGAAGTGGTCGAACGCTGCCTCCGCGGCGCCGCACTCTGGAGTGAAGTGAAGGACCGCTTGAATGACAGTGCTTTGGGAATGTCCGGAGGGCAGCAACAGCGCCTCTGCATCGCCCGCGCACTTGCGGTTGAGCCGGACATTCTCCTCATGGATGAGCCTTGCTCGGCCTTGGACCCGATCGCCACGGCAAAGGTCGAGGAGCTGATCTCCGAGTTGAAAGAGCAGTATACGATCGTCATCGTCACCCACAACATGCAGCAAGCCACTCGCGTTTCCGATAAAACTGCGTTCTTCTATCTCGGTAAACTGATCGAGTATGATATGACCGAGAAAATTTTCATGAACCCGAAGGAAGAACAGACCGAAGCCTATGTTTCCGGTCGGTTTGGTTGATCGGGATCAAGATCTCTCTCCTTCCCCAATACGAACCAAGACATTCCACATCACTAATCATGGACCGCAACTTTCACGTCGAGCTGAAGCAGCTGAAAGAAAAACTCGTTCTCATGGCTGAAAAAGCCATGCACAACACCAGTCGCGCCATGGAGGCGTTGACTCGCCGGGATGCGACGATCGCCAATGAGGTCATCGAAGCAGACCGGGAAATTGATACACTTGAGGTCGAAATCGACCAGACGGCCGTTCGCTACATGACCCTTTATCAGCCGGTCTCGGCTGACATGCGACTGATCGCTGTCGCCATCAAGACCTCCCATGATATTGAGCGCATCGGGGATGAGGCATCCAGTATCGCCAAGCGAGTAGGGCGTATTCTCAACTCGGCTGCGAATGGACAGAACCTTCCTGAGAATCTCGTATCGATCCCCCAGGCAGCAGGGTTGGCGGTGGAGATGCTCCGCGATGCCATCGAGGCCTTTATTGAAGAGGACGTAGAAAAATGCGTCTCGATCATCCGCTCGGATAAGCAGGTCGATTCGATGAACCGCAGTAATTTTCAGGGGTTCACTAGCATGTTGACCGAAGGGGGCGAGCAGACTGAGACGATTCTCGAGTTGGTCTTCATCTCCAAGTCGATTGAGCGGATCGCCGACCACGCGACCAACATCGCCGAGGAAGTGATCTATCTTCATAGTGGGCAGGAAGTTCGCCACGCCGGAATCAAAAGAGGCAACAATCCTCCTCCGGGAATCAGTTGATTGATTTTTCGAATAGCAGCCCTTGGCGGCTGCATTTTTCGTTCTGAATGAGATTGTGGCCCGGGGTCTAGCACTCCGGGCCTTTTTCGTATCGAGGGCACCCGAATTTGCTTTGTCGAACATAGCGGATTTACTTCGACACAATATCGGTGAGGATTAGGCCCTGGCAAAGAGTTTGACTGCTCTTATCCTGTAGCTAAAACTCACTGAAATTTTGCTTCTACGACTAGTGATAGGGGCTTCACTTCCACGATGAAACTTTTCTCACCAGCCAAAATAAATCTCTTCCTGGCAGTAACAGGAAGAAGGCCGGACGGGTATCATTCCCTTCTCTCTTTGGTGGCCCCTCTGGCTTTTGGTGATGATTTGGAGATCGTCGAGTGCTCGGGAGAAAGCGATCAGCTTCGATGCGATCAACCGGGAATCCCTCTCGACGGGAGTAACTTGATCCTCAAGGCGGCGAATTCTTTTCGCCGCAAGTCGGGGCTTGATCGCCATTTCGAGTTTACGCTAACGAAGAGAATCCCGTCGGGTGGTGGATTTGGGGGCGGCAGCAGCAATGCGGTCTGCGCTTTGCGGGGAATGAATCAATTGTGCGGAAATCCGCTGAGTGCCGATGATCTTTTCGAGGTGGCTGAAGAATTGGGCTCGGATTGTCCCTTGTTTCTCGTCGATGGCCCGGTCGTTATGAGAGGGCGGGGGGAGAAGCTCCAGCCCGCTCCCGAGTTGGCAGATTTCCTCCAGGAAAGACGGGTCCACCTCTTCAATCCGGGGTTTTTCAGCTCTACGGTCGATCTTTTCCGGAAGATGGCGGAAAGGGGAAAGTACACGGCGTCTGATTTCGCGGAGAAACAATTAGAGGACCTGATGCGATCAATTCAGAAAGGTGATTTCGGCTGGACGATGCGCAACGATCTCGGGAAACTTCTGGCGACCAAGTATCTTTTTTATGACACTCTCTTCGCCCTTTTGAGAAAGATCGGGCTCTCTGAATGTGCCGTTACGGGTAGTGGCAGTGGTGCTTTTGTCTTGTCTCGTAGAGAATCTGACAGGAAAAAGATGGCAGATCTCTGTGATCAGCTCCTCGATGGTGAAGGATTTATGATTGAAACCCGGTTTTTGGGAAATAAAGATAGGTTGGTTACACAGCCCTAATTTTGGGGTTTCTGTCAGGTGTCTGAAGAAAATAAAGAGATCATACTAAACGGTATCCCGGCTGCTCCTGGGGTGGTGCATGGTCCTGCGTTCGTATTTCAGCACCAGGAGGTGGATGTTCCCGTCTATCGTGTGCCCGAGTCCAAGCTCGAGAATGAGAAGGACCGTTTCGAAAAGGCATTGCTGCAGACGCGGTCGCAGATTCTCCGCGTACGGCAGGAAATTGCCCGTAAAATCGGGGAATCCGAAGCGCAGATCTTTGACGCCCACCTCCTCGTCCTCGAGGACAAAGCCCTGATCGACGAAACTATTTCGGCGGTGGAGGACAGTGGGAACAATATCGAACACTGCTTTGCTTTGGTGGCCCGCCGATATATTGATTTCTTTGACTCGATGGAGGACGAATACCTCCGGGAGCGGGTCGCTGACATCCGTGATGTGTCCAAGCGGGTGCTCTCGAATCTTCTTGGTGAGACTTCTCTCGGGTCGATGGGGACGGATGCGCTTTCCGAACCTCATATCTTGGTTTCGAATTCGATCAACGTCAGTGATGTGGCCCAGATCAAGCGCGAGCGGATCCTCGGATTTGTCTCCGAAAGTGGCGGTCGCACCAGTCACGCAGTGATTATGGCCCGCTCCATGAAGGTGCCTGCGGTCGTGGGGCTGGAGAATGCCAGTGAGCTGATTGAGATCTCGGACACCGTGATCGTGGATGGATATGACGGCTTGGTGATCGTGAATCCCACCGTCGATTCCCTCTATCGCTACGGACAAATTTCGGAGAAACGGGATACGATCCGGAAGATTTACGAGTCGAAGGTGGCCCTCCCGTCGGAGACGGTCGATGGCAGTAAGGTCAAGATCATGGCCAACATCGAAGAAGCGGGCGAAATCCCCAGTGTCTTGGAGAGCCGTGCCGAGGGTGTCGGCCTTTTCCGGACGGAAGGCATCGTGCTCCGTGAGCGCCAAGCCTTGGCTTCGGAGGACTTGCAGTTCGACCAGTATCAAAGAGTGGTCGAGCAACTGGCTCCGCTTCCGGTCGTGATTCGCACGTTGGACATTGGCGGCGATAAGGAACTTCCAGGGAACCTATTTGGGCGGGAGCAGAACCCATTCATGGGTTTTCGGGCGATTCGCTACTGCCTGAAAAATCCGGAAATTTTCAAAGAGCAATTGAAAGCAGTCTTGAGGGCCGCCACCTATGGAAAGGCGCGTCTGATGTATCCCATGATTAGTGGGGTCCGAGAACTGTTGGAGGCCAACCAGTTGCTGGAAGAGTGCAAGCTGGAGTTGAAGGAGCGCGGCGAAGCGTATTCCGAAGATATTGAAGTCGGGAGCATGATCGAGATTCCGAGTGCTGCCTACACCGCCGATGTCATTGCCGAAAACTGCTCATTTCTCAGTATTGGAACGAATGATTTGATTCAGTACATGCTGGCCGTCGACCGGGTGAACGACAGCATTGCGCACCTCTACGATCCGAGCCACCCCGGTGTGCTGCGGACAATCAAGGCCGTCATCGATATGGCCCACGAGAAAAATACGCCTGTCGCAGTGTGTGGGGAAATGGCCAGTGATCCGGTTTATGTTCCTCTCCTCGTCGGGATGGGAGCGGATGAATTGAGCATGTCTCCGAGCTTGATTCCGGAGGTCAAGTTCATGATTCGCCACATTTCCATGGGCAGCGCCCGGGATCTGACCGAAGAGATTCTCTCCCTCAAGCGCCCCCGCCAAATCTTCCGCCGCCTCCGCGAGTTCTACCGTGGCGTCATGAAAGACGCTGTCGGCGAAGATTTTCTCCCCTGAGGAGGTGCACGGCGAAGGCCTTATCTCAGTAGTCGGGCCAAAGTAGTGAGAGCTTCCAGCTCTCTCTGGCTACGCAAATCGAGAGCAAGATGCTCTCGCAACCTTCTCTTAACGCCCGCAAAAGTCATTCCTCGGCAGCCGAGTCAAAGTAGTGAGAGCTTCCAGCTCTCTCGGGTTACGCAAATCGAGAGCAAGATGCTCTCGCCACCTTCTCTTACCGCCCGCAAAAGTCTTCCCTCGGCATCCGAGCCAAAGTAGTGAGAGCTTCCAGCTCTCTCAGGCTGCGCAAATCGAGAGCAAGATGCTCTCGCCACCTTCTCTTACCGCCCGCAGAAGTACTCCCTCAGCATCCGAGCCAAAGTAGTGAGAGCTTCCAGCTCTCTCAGGCTACGCAAACCGAGAGTAAGATGCTCTCGTTACTTTCTCATAACGCCCGCGAAAGTCTTCCCTCGGATTCTTACTGCTCTTGATACTTCTTGCGCAGGGTTTCGACGACACTGGGGTCGGCGAGGGTCGTGACATTCCCCAGCGCCTTGCCTTCGGCGATATCGCGGAGGAGGCGGCGCATGATTTTCCCGGAACGGGTCTTGGGGAGGTCGCCGGAGAAGATCAGCTTTTCCGGAACGGCAAATTTACCGATGCTCTTGATGACCAAATCCTTCAATTCCTTTTCCAGCTTTTCGTCGGCCGTGGCATTTTCGCGAACGGTGATGAAGGCGACAAGGCCTTGTCCCTTAATCTCATGGGCGACGCCAATGACCGCAGACTCGGCCACGGAGGGGTGCTCAATGAAGACGCTCTCGAGTTCGGCGGTGCCGATCCGGTGTCCGGAGACATTGACGACATCGTCCACGCGACCGAGGATCCAGAAGTAGTCATCTTCGTCAGTACGGGCTCCATCTCCCGGGAAGTAGTATTCACCGTTCCACTTGCACCAGTAGGTGTCTTTGAAGCGCTGGGGGTCCCCATAGATCCCGCGAAGGATCCCGGGCCACGGTTTGCGAATCGCCAAGATGCCGGCTTTTTGCTCGTTGCCCTCGTCGTCGAGGACCGCGGCGTCGATCCCGAAGAGAGGGAGGGTTGCGCTGCCGGGTTTGGTAGGAGTGGCCCCAGGAAGCGGAGAGAGGAGGATGCCACCGGTTTCGGTCTGCCACCATGTATCCACAATCGGGCAGCGGTCAGCTCCAATGACTTTGTGATACCAGATCCACGCTTCCGGGTTGATCGGCTCTCCCACGGTTCCGAGGAGGCGAAGGGAGGAAAGATCTTTGGCATTCGGCCATTTTTCGCCCCATTTCATGAAGGCGCGGATAGCGGTCGGAGCGGTGTAGAAGATGGTGACTCCATATTTCTCCACGATGTCCCAGAATCGACCATTGTCGGGGGAGTTGGGGGCGCCTTCGTACATGACGACACTGGCGGCGTTCTGGAGGGGACCGTAGAGGATGTAGCTATGGCCGGTGATCCAGCCGATATCGGCCGTGCACCAGTAAACATCTTCTTTCCGCATGTCGAAGACGACCTTCGTGGTCTGGTAGGCATAGACCATATACCCACCGACCGTGTGAATGATGCCCTTGGGCTTGCCGGTGGTACCGCTGGTGTAGAGGAGGAAGAGCATGTCCTCTGAATCGAGCTGCTCGGGTTCGCAGTGAATCGATTGGTCCTGGACGATGCGGTGGTACCAGTGATCGCGGCCTTCCTTAATCCGGCAGGGGAAGGGGTCGCCATGACCGCGCTTCACGACAATGACTTCCTGGATGCAATCGACGCCTTCAACCGCTTCGTCGACGATCGATTTGAGGTTAAGGATCTGCCCCCGGCGCCATCCGCCGTCGGCAGTGATGACACAGCGCGCCCCGCAATCGAGAACGCGGTCGCGAATCGAATTGGAGGAGAATCCAGCAAAAATGACGGTATGCACCGCGCCGATGCGGGCACAGGCGAGGGTGGCGATGGCCAACTCCGGGATCATGGGGAGGTAGAGGGCGACGCGGTCACCCTTGCCGACGCCGAGCTTCTTGAGCGCGTTGGCAAATTGATTCACCTCCCGATAAAGGTCGAAATAGGTAAGAACTCGGGAGTCGCCCGGTTCGCCTTCCCAGATCAGGGCCGCCTTGTTGCGATCACCATTCTCAATGTGACGGTCGATACAATTGTAGGCGAGATTGGTCTTCCCGCCCTCAAACCATTTGAAAAAGGGCTTTTCGTCCTCATTCAGAACGCGGTCCCAAGGCTTGAACCAGTGGAGTTCGGAGGCGATTTCGGCCCAGTAGGCCTCGGGGTCGTCGATACTGCGTTGGTACTCGGCCTCGTATTCCTCCATCGACCGGACTCGGGCTTTCTCCGCAAACTCGGGAGTAGGGGGGAAACTTCGGTTTTCTTTGGATACACTTTCCAAGAGGCTTTGGATCGACTCACTCATTATTATTGGGGTTGTTGGTTAGGGAAAAGTTATCAGTAAATTTGACAGAACAAATTAGCGTCTCTTAATGGACCATGAATCGAGTTTTCGATCAACTGGAAATCCACCCAAAATCAATCATGAAAAAATCCTTCATTCTTGCAACGGCCTCATTAGTAGCTCTCGCATCCCTTGCCTCTGCCGCCCCAAAAACTTTCAAGGCCGATCCCGCGCACTCTAGCATCAATTTTAAGATCCGTCACTTCTTCACGCCGATCCCCGGAAACTTTGGGGAATTTGAAGCGACCATCGTTTATGATGAAGCGGATCCGTCGAAAAGTAGCGCTACCGCCTCAATCGAGGTCGAAAGTATCGATACCGATAATGACAAGCGCGATGACCACCTTCAGTCCGATGATTTCTTCAATGAAGAAGCCAATCCGGAAATTACCTTCAAGTCCACCTCGTGGGAGAAAACTGGAGACAACGAATTTGACGTGAAGGGAGATTTGACAATGGCGGGTCAGACCAAGGAAGTGGATCTGGTCGCTAAAATGTTAGGCGCCAAGAAAAACCAGAAGGGTGTATTGGTCTCCGGTTGGGAAATCACCGGAACCATCGACCGCCGCGACTGGGGAATCAACTATGGCCAGGGCATCGTCGGAAACGAAGTCGACATCGATATCTTCATCGAAGCTCCCGAAGCCTGAAAAATTTCTGCCTAAATAGAGGGCAGACACTCAATCACTCACTACATCTATCTTCTCTCAATCCGGCAGTGGAAATCCTTCCACTGCCGGATTTTTTTTGAAAAATTACCGTTCTTCAAAGGTCCGTGGAGAGTCATGATCCAGCTTGATTCTCGGACCGCTATCACGCTATTTTTTTGGAATGAGAACTGCGTATAGGCAGCAATGAGTGGACGGCCAATCGAATGCGAAACATCGGCTCCCGGAGGGGAGACGGTGAGTCGGGAATTTGTGAGCGAAGTGATTCCTCGGGCTATTTTTCAGCGACGCAAGGGGCTACGGCGCCTGCGCATGTCGTTCGACTACGAGAACCGACTGATCATCGCGGTCCCGTGGAATTGCTCGATGCGAAAGGCCAGAGATTTTGTCGAATCCAACCGTGATTGGGTTATTGATCAAGCTGCATCCCTCTCCCCGGTCCTAAGTCTCGAAGAGCATTTTTCCCGGAGCCCATTTATCTCCATGGAGGGACGCCGGATCGCCGTCTCGATTCGGCGAGTGGAGGCGGGGAGAAGCCAGTGGATTTATGACGAGAAGCGGGCAGAGGGGCTGTTTCAATTACGCAATTCCGATCCGAGTGAGACGGCTTTGAGAAAGCTCTTGCGCAAGGTCGCGGCCGTTTCCTTAGAGCAGCGCGTGCGTGAACTGGCCAGTCGGCATGGTTTCGAACCAGGTCGGGTTACCGTCCGGGATCAGAAAAGCCGGTGGGGTTCCTGTTCCCGCAATGGGACCATTTCTCTCAATTGGAGACTGCTCCTTTTTTCGCCCGGAGCCCAGGATCACGTCATTCTCCACGAACTGGCTCATTTGCGGCATCTGGATCATTCCAAGAATTTTCACCAGTTACTCTCCTCACTCGACCCTCAGCGGACGGAGCACGAGGCCGAACTCGACCGCGACGGCGCCCGCTGGATGCGGGTCGATCGGTAGGAGCCCGTTTGCGGAAGCTGCACGAGAGTAGGGCAGTAGCTTCAGCTGCGCCCACGTTGCCCCTCCGCCCACGTTGTCCCTCCGCCCACGCTTGAGCTTCCCCTGATATGTTGGACAGCTCGGTGCAAATGAAAAGGATAACCGATATGCCACCAACCAAACCTGCCTATTCCCGTGAGTTCCGCGAGGGAGCTGTTGATCTTCTGATCAGTAGTGCTCGCCCTCTCAAGCACGTAGCTGAAGAACTGGGAGTTTCCCCGAACACGCTGAGATTATGGCGTAATCGTGCAGCTGGGATCGGAGGAGAAGGAAGGGATCGAGACCGGCGTGAGCCGGGGGAGATGCCTTCCGGAGCCTCCGATCCTGATGAAGCCTCGGAGCTAAAGCGTTTGCGCCGGGAGAACGAGCAACTGCGTCGTCAGCGCGACATCTTAAAAAAAG
>NZ_JACHVA010000135.1 GCF_014230055.1 Puniceicoccus vermicola
CTCGCGAAGCTCTCAGGCGCTGTTGCGAGCTATTCCGAACACGCACATATGGCGAAAGAGTTCGCCTACAAGCCACTATCGAAGAACTTATCCATGACGAAAAACTCCCCCTCAGGCCAGGACGACACCAGCCCAGAGTGAAGAAAAGAAGACCCAAAAAATTCCAACTTATGACCAAACCTAGACACCAAATGGTTGTTTCCCCAAGCAGACGCAAAAAGTGACACAGATCGTTCAGAAAAACGCCTTATCTAAGTGCCATTGGGGTCAGACCACTAGAATCATACTCGCACATCAGGCGATGCCATTCCTTGCCACCCAGCATCCGACGACCCTTGCGGTCGCTCTTTCAATCCCCAGAACAGACTTCAGCTTCTATCGATTCCATCCAGCTACACTATCACCTCAGCTGGCTTTGCGGAAGGAGATCGCTCACCGAACGCTTACGTTACCGATGTCCTCGGGATACTTGTTACCGATGTCTTTGGGTCATACCTTCGAGTCAGTTGTAAATCTTTGGGATTTGCTTCAGGGTTCTACGTCACCATCCGAATTCTTTCCTCTCCATCGAAGCCGATTAATAATCACGCCAGAAAATGCGCAAAAAATAGCTATAACGCCCACCGGAATTCCTGTTTGTACAACTTGCTCCGCCGAGAGATGCTCTCGAAAAATTACTATAGGAACATCGAAAAGCCATGCGAAACCTACGTTAAGAATCGAAATAATAAAAATACGAAGAAATAGAGCGATAAAAAAGTGTTTTCTCAGCTCAGGAATCTTCCTGTTACTGAGAATAAAGAAAGAGGAAGCTATAGTCAAAATATTCAATAACGCATAAAAATATATCATTTATCTTCCTCCGAATTCAGAAATTCTACAACAGGGAGCCCCAAATGACGTCAGGTCTTGATTTTTGACAATTGATCATCGTTCACGCCAGAAGATCACTCCAAAGCCTTTTCAATTCTCTCGATTTCTTTTCTGGCTCCCGGATTCTCACTCGCCCGTTTTGCCGCTTGCGTCGGGGTTGACATCGAACCCATTCCGAGTCGTTCGGCCAGCCAACGGTTGGAGACCGAGGTCCGTTTCTTCATTGTCGCTGCCAACAGGCACTTTTCCCGCGACATTTTCGGACGGGGAAGAGCTTCGAGATCAATCCCGGCGACCGTCGCCGCCTGAACGAGTTTTTCCTCCCAAACCATTATTCGCTCCTCCTCCAAGGCCTTCGGCTCCAAACCTTCGAAACGAACCCGGTCCAATTGCGCCCCCTTGGCCTTCGCTTCATCCCGCATCGCCTTGCGAAACTCCTTCGATCCCTTACACCAGCCTCGGCTCATCTGGGCCTCTGCCAGCTTCTTCTTTTCGAATTCATCCTCTGCCAGCCAAACCAAATAATCTTGGTAGCGATTCCACCCAGTCCGATTGTCGCCTAGCCCACCCGATTCGGATAACACCGTCGAAAATTCCAACCATCCGGGACGTTCCCTTTTCTCGAGCCGAAAAAAGCTGCTCCATCGATACTCCCCAAGATTTTCCGCCGAAACGATCCCCGCACGAACCGGATTCAGGTGAATGTAGTGGCAAACCTGGGCGAATACGTGCCCGGGCTCCACAACAATCCCCTTGTAACGCCCCTGAAACGGACGCCCCGTCCAGTTCCGAAAACGATTGAACCGGCGAATCCACGTTCCCTGCAACCATTTCATCCCTTCGCTTAAATTTGGTTCGCCAAGCTCCACGGCAAGATGAAAGTGATTGCTCATGATTACGTAGGCATGCAAGCGCCATCCAAAACGCTCCGCCGCCTCCCCCAGCACACGTTCAAAGGCCTCCGCAGCTCCCTTCCCTGAAAAAATCCTCTGACGATAATTTCCACGGTTCAAGACGTGATAACATCCTCCCGCATACTCAACTCTCAGGGGCCTCGCCATAACCGTGAGCCAATTCACCCGTACTCAACTCTCAGGGGCCTCGCCATAACCGTGAGCCAATTCACCCGCCTCGTATCTGTCAAGAATCAAGACCTGACGTCTTTTCGGTGCCTCTCACTTTATGTCAAAACCCGCCCCTTCCGAACGAAGCCTGCGAGTGCCAGGAAGGATTCAGGAGGGATTGGACATAAAGTTGTTGTGCGAAAGACGCGGACCCTCCCAAAAATCCAAAGGGCCGGACGGGGAAGGCAGGGGGGTGATTCGGGGGGCGGGCGAGACGCGCCGATTCGTATCCGGTGGCCGGGGACGCGGGATTTCTCGGAGTGTGAGGGGAGGGATTTGTCAAAGATCAAGACGTGACGTCTTTTTGGTGTCCCACTCCCGCTAATTGGAGGCCGGGAAGCGGGTGCGGATACCGGTTCGGTCGGGCGGCTCGGAACGGCCCTGGAGTTGCCTCGAGTCCTGGTCGAGATTTTGTCAAAATTCAACACCCGACGTATTTTTAGCGTCTTCGCGCCCTAGGATCTGCGTCATCGGATGCCATAAAATACGATTTCTCGACCTCGCAGCAAATAACCAGAGTATACTGATTGTTGCATAAAAGTTAGAAAATCAATAATCGAAATTTCTTTATTTATACTGGCACGAAGCTTCCTGCTTTTAAACAATTGTTCTGAAATATTATTATAAACCAAATCAGGCTCAATTGAATACGACCATAATCCATTTTCAGACTCCTCATTGAGAATCTGCACAATAACCTTAGCACATTCCTCGACTGTCAATCCATCCATTTCACCGGGAACAAATACCGCTGAAGCAAGTTCATCAAGAATCTCGCTATCAGAATTTGAATCAATTCGATGACTCGAACACGAGAGAGAGATCATAAAAATAAAGCCTAAAAATAATCGAATAGAATTCGCCATATTTAGATGAAAATAAATTCTAATCAGAATACTTCCCCAAGGGATTATCGACGGAAAAATCTTTATAGCTAGATCTATACCACTGATGTTTTATAAATAATTCAAACCTCTCAGGGTCATTTTTCTTCAAATACTCATATTCGACCATATTCTCGACTCGCGTCGCCTGAGCTTCTTGCCCAGGAAATCTTACTTCTTTACCACCTGAACCTTTCTCGAAATATTTCTGTTGATTTGCTGCGTCCTCTGAACTGTACGCCTCTGCTAAACCTTTTACATTGGTCCC
Source organism: Puniceicoccus vermicola (assembly GCF_014230055.1). Lineage (NCBI taxonomy): Bacteria > Pseudomonadati > Verrucomicrobiota > Opitutia > Puniceicoccales > Puniceicoccaceae > Puniceicoccus > Puniceicoccus vermicola. The sequence continues at coordinate 3,150 of NZ_JACHVA010000135.1, forward strand.
CATTGCCCTAAGAGTTTCGTTTATCCATCTTCTTTCCGCTTCCTCAAATGATTCTCCTTCCCTCATTTCCAGACTTAGATAGGGATTAAATTCATCCTGCACACCGTGAAAGAATTCATGGGCTATCGTTTCATAACTAAAATGGTCCATCGAAGTGAAATAAGATGTTGATCCTTTGCCATCCTTGTCTTCTCTGGAATAATGATCCTTCTCATCACCATCACGGCCTGGTTTCGCCATGACATCAACAGAATATCTCCAATCAGAATTTATTATATGATCATGCAAGGCTGAACCGGTCGGTGTATCGCGAGCTTTCTTCCATTGCTCATTAAAGTGATCGACTCGTTTGTTATACTCCTCATTTTTCTCAATTTCCTCTTTTTTCTTCATGTATCCATCATCGTCAAATTGATCCTTGTTGTAATACAACCCCAGCGGATCGAACTTGGTCCACGGATTCTGGACGACATAGGTATAGACGTTCGGGCCGTCGATAAATCCAAGCGGATCGCGCGTGATAAAGGTGCCGGTATCCAAATCGCGGTAGCGGAAGCCTTCGTTGAGAAGACCCGTCGGATCTTCGTCTTTGGTATTGGCCTGTTGCGGATCGGGATTGGTGCCCCACTCTTCCGAGGTTGGGGTATCGCCGTGTTTGCCAAAGGCTTCGTAGGCGGCTTGGTAGCCGAGGGCTCCGCTGGCGTCGGTTTTCGCGACGACATCGCCGCGGCTGTTGTAATGATAGAAGGAAGAATCGGAAGATCGTAGCGAATAGAGAATACCGCCAATTCCCCCGCCGTAGTCCGATCCGCGGATGTACTCGACGGTGGGGACAGTGGCTCCCCCGGCATATTCCTGGACGGAGGTGCCACCGGAGAAAACAATTTCGGTGCGGGCCCCTCCGGCGTCAGACTCGTCGCGCAGGACCCGACGGGTGCGGTAGTCGTAGGCATATTTGTAAGTTCTAGTCGGGGCTGAGGTATAGTAGGTGACTCGAGTTTTATACTGGGCCAGAATGTCGCCAGCTCCGGGATAAATATCGATGATTTTGGGTTCTCCTGCTCCGTTCGTGTTCTCAGTCAGTTGGACGAGGCGGTTTTCGCGGTCGTAGGTGTAGTGGCTGGTCTTATCGACGGAGGTATCACCATCGGTATCGGCTTCGGCGGTGCGGCGGTTACCGTTGGCACCGTAGCTGTAATCGGTGCGTGCTTCGCCGTAGTCCCAAGCGGTGCTGTTATTCGTGTCCTGGTAGGAATAGCTGATTTGATTGAGAGCATTATCATAAACGTAGCGCATGATGGAGTCGCCCGCGCCGGTGTAGTCGCCATTGTCGTCTGCATCTATCATGCGTGACTCGCGGTTGTGCGCTTGGTCGTAAGTGTAGTCGGTGACGACGGTATTCAAAAGCGGGTCGGCGAGGCTTTGCCCATCGTGTTTCTCGATCGTTTCGCTGGTAAGGCGGTTGGCGTCATCGTAGGTATTTATGACGATGCGTGCGTTAATACTACCGCCGGGATAGGTCTCGGACAATCGGGTGAGGTTCCCGTAGAGGTCGTAAGCATTGGTGCTGATGTAAAGTTCGCTACCTGCGGCACCGGGACCGGTGACGCTGAGAATGCGACCGAGGGCGTCATAGGTTTTGGAGACGATATCTCCATTTGCCTGCTTTTTCTCACGGATATTGCCTTCGAGGTCGTATTCGTAACCCGAGAGACTCTCAGTGCCGTTGTGAGTGCCGTCTCCATTGTCGTCTTCAAAAATGGTCAACGTGCGGTTGAGCGCGTCATAGGTGGAAACGAGCGCGAGTCTCGTTCCACCGGAACCATCTCCATAGTTGGTGCTCATACGGTTGCCCGCTAGGTCGTAACTGTATTTATGGGTGATGCCTGCGGAGGTCTCGGTCTCGATCCGAGAAAGGGCGTCGTAGGTGTAGTGAACATCGGTCAATCCGCCTTTCCCCGGTTCGACCACGTCGGTGATATTACCGACAAGATCGTATTGGTAGCGTCGATTTTCGTGCCCCGCGCCAACGTAGAACACATCGGTAAGGCGGTGGCGATTATCATAACTGTAATGGGTGACTTGGCCTTTGGCATCGATTCGACTGACTAGGTTGACAGCGTCATATTCCAGAGAGGTATCGTCGCCCCCACTACCCCCGTACGTGGTGGAACGCAGCCGATTGAGACCATCGTAAGTGTAGAGGGTGACTTGGCTTTCACCGTCGGTGACTTGGATGAGATTGTTGCCTTTATCATACTGATTGGAGACGGTGATATTCTCGGCATCGGTGGTAGTCAACAAGCGACCAAGGCCATCGTAGCTGTTGTCGGCCGAGACTCTCGCGGGAGAAAAGGTCGGCACCAATGGATCAGCGACGGTGCCCTGCTCGACGGTGAGGATATTGCCCGACCGGTCGTAGCCATTCCGGGTGGCCGGATAGACGGTATTGCCATTGGCTAGAGTGACCTGAGGAGAGATGGAAATAACAGGGCGGTTCGCTTCATCGTAAGTGGTATATCTGGTATTGCCACGGGCGTCGGTGACGGAGCGCACGTTGCCGACACTGTCATAGGTGGTATCAGTAAAGGAAGCAAAGGCGGGTTGGAGATTGCCTGCTTCGTCGATGTATTGTGTGGCCGGCCGAGTAACTTTTGTGGGGCGATTGCGAGCGTCGTATTCGGTGATCCAGCGTTTTCCCAGGGGATTTTCCTCGATTTTAGCGTTCCCGTAGGCGTCGTAGAAGGTCTTGGTAATGGGAGTAGCATCGTCGGCAGCTCCGTAGACCGGAACTCTGGGCTGGATGACTCTAATCGGACGACCTGCGGCATCGTATTCGGTAGTGGTGATTTTACCTTTTTCATCGGTTACCGAGTAGGCCAGGCCGGTGGCTGTGTAGACGGTGCTAACGGTGGTGCTATCCGCGAAGGTTACTAGCGTAGGGCGGTTCAACGCGTCAAATTCGGTGATGGTCGCATTGCCGAGGGGGTCGGTGACTTGGGTGGGGTTACCGACAAGGTCGTATTCCGTTTTCGTTGTGGCATAGCGGCCCGGCTCGTACTCGGCCTTGGTCTGTGTGGGACGGTAAAGGCTGTCGTAGGTAACTGCGGTGCGGTAGCCGCGTGGGCTGATACTGAGGGTGGGTTTGAAACCGGAGACGTTGAAGACGGAACCGCCGGAGTTGTTACCATAAAAAAATTGAGTCACCTGATCGGCGAAACCGGAGCCGGACACGGTGGATTTTGTGACGCGTTGAAGGCCGTCGTATTCCATCGTCGTAGTGGGACCATCGGTGCGGGTGGTTTGCTCGAGGGAGTTAACGTTGTTGTAGGAATTAGAGGTGACAAGGTCGTCGCTATCGGGAGTGTAATCGTCGTCTGGCGGCGCGTTCGGATAGCTGCCGTTGATAATACGGATGGTCTTTTCGAGGCGATTGAGTGCATCGTATTGATTGACAGTGGCGTGGTCGTTTTCGTCGATCTGGACGATGAGGTTACCACGACCATCGTAATAGTTCCGGGTTTCGCTAGTTTCGCTATTATCATGAAAAATGGTCTTTTCGAGCCGGTTGCGCGCATCGTATTCGAAAGCGGTGGTTTTACCAATAGAGCCAACACTGCCTTCAGTGATGGAGAGGCGGTTGTTGTTGTTATCGTAGGTATATGCAGTCATGCGATCCGGCACGGAATTGCCATCCGCGTCCGCATTCGGATAACGATAACTGGTTTCAATGCGTCCGTTGGTATCGAGCTCGTTAAATGTAACAAGATCGGACGCCCACGAGGGATCGCCGGAAAGTGTTTTGACGGTCTGAGCGGTGACTACACCACGCCACGTGGTATCGGCGTAAGCGAAATCGGTCTGCTGTATAAGCATATTGGAATCGCTGTAGATCTTTTCATCGGTGCGACGCCCCATCGAATCGATCATGGTGACGGTCCTCCGACCTTTCGGATCGATGTATTCCTTCATAATCCGGAAATGGGATTCGTAAGCGAAGTGCTTGATAGTGACCAGACCGTCAGAGCCAATATGTTTTTCATAGGTCGGATCACTGTATTGCCCGAAAAGCTCGAAGGGCCAAATGTCCGCCAAACTCTGCGGAACCGTGATCGATTCGCCGTAACCATATTCCCTCTGATTACCACTTAAGTCAGTAGCGCTGGCGAGCGAAAGACCGGCTACTTTATCGAAAACGTAGGTTTCCTTGCCATAGTCGCCATGAGTGATCTCCATGTCGGTATAATAGAGAATACGGGGGTCTTTGTATTTCGTATCGGGCGTATAGACACCCGAGTTAATCAATAGATCCTTGAACTGGGTGAGAACTTCAATATCCATCCCACCAAAGGTATAGGTGGTTTCGAAGCCATCGGCATCGGTCACGGCGTTTGAGCGCTCGTTGGTCATTGACACGTTTTCGTACCCATCTCCGCCAGTCGAGATGCGAATACGATTCGAGAGGTTGCCGTTGGTATAGCGCGCGCTACTTCCATCGGGAAGATCAATTCTCGAAACGTAGCGCGGGTTCCCGGTTTGGAGGTAGTAGCCTGCTGTCACAGAATTACTTACATAAGTTTCTTTGGAGTGGTCAAAAGCGTAAGTGAAATTATAAGCGTTTCCGTTCGCATCGACGACCGCACTCAGATTGAGATGGTGATAATTGACATGCTGTTGTTCTCCATCACAGGGAAGTATAGCCGGATCCTGATATGGCGGACTCTTCGGTCTACCGGAAGATGCGACATCATTGCCATTTAGGGGAGTATAGGCTCCTTCCGTTTCTTCCTCATAGTCGTAATCCGTACGAGAAATCACCGCACCCTCCTCCATGAACTCAACGGAAATAAGCTTCTCCAGGTAATTTTCCACTGAAGTAACGTTGTAGCCGTCGTACGTGTAGAGATGGGGGGCACCGTAGTTGTAGCGAATCTCATTTTCATTCGGATCCCATACTTTGTCGACCCGCCCCCCTGACTGGCTTACGTTGATTTCAAGATTCGGGATCGGGTTGCCGGTGGGATCGATCGCGGCGATAGTTATGGGGATCAATGACTGCGTTCCAGAATAGGTATACTTGAGCTGGTAGCTCAGGCGGTCTGTCACAGTATCGAGACGTGCATACGTATAGACCGTATAATTCTGACTGCCTTCGACCCGATCGCGCATGAGCCTTTGTTCTCCGGGAATTTTATCGAAACTCAATGTGTTGCCGTGCTTCTGCCTAAAACTAAAACCATTCTCGCTTTCAGTCAGCCGGGTAAGGTAAGAGCGGGCTTCGTGACTGGCGGAAGGCATGGGGAACCATGCAGTCTCGTATTGGACAAATTCGTGAGTCTGCCCATTTTCGTCGGTAACGTAGGCCTTGGTCGGTTCTTCATACTGATTTACGTCTGGGCCCTCAGGAGTAATTACTTCAATATTGGAGCAAACGTTGCTCGACCAAGCTGGCCCAAAGGGTTTGTCGGGACGCTCATAAGGACGCAGGCCGCTGTTCTCGCTCCAAATTTCAGAGGTTATGTTACGACGCAACGAGAGTGTGAGTTCGCTACCTGGAATCGGCACATAGATATCGGTGACGCCGTGTACGAGATTCAAGTTGAAAGCGTCCACATAGGTTTCTTCTTTCGCCTCATCGTTTTCGGACGCTGCTTGTGGCTTTTCGTCGGATAGCGGGCGACCATTGATACCGATCTTCCGATAGCGCGGTCCTGTTGCGGTATTAAAAGGGATATTGTAATAATCGGGGGTACTATCGGCTTTGGCGGTCGCGCGATCCGGAAACTTAATTGTGTATGATTTTTCAATAGCCGTCGAGCCGTCTGGAAACGTAACTTTAATGGAAATTTCGGTTTCTTCATCACTAGGCCAAGTCTGCGGGGTAATCTTCCAGTCGGTCGCAAGTCTGCTAATGGATTCCGGGGTGTCGGGGTCGTCACTATTCCCATAGACCGTCGGCTGAATAATGTACGGACTTATTAGATGGTGTACTCGCTGTTCTTTTGGGTCATAGCCTTCGATATTGAGGTTACTGTTACTCCAGGTGATTTCGATTTTTCCGGTCGTAAAATCAACGAGTTCGAAGAAATTTGGCCATGGGGACTCAAGGCCAATCAAAACAGAGATATCCATACTTAATCGAACTTCGCTATTTTCATTCAACGGGTTCAGATAAGCACCCTCCGACTCCGACAACCTCCCCCGAAAGTCACTCAGAAAAGCTGAATAGGGGTAGCGATCTATTCGGAAATTATATACATAATCACCAAAATAGTTCGTTCCATATTGTGCATTATCAGGGTCTCCAGAAACCGAAAATTTTTGCTCAATATTCTGGTCTACTTCTGAATGGGAGCCAACGCGCAGAAAACTACTCGTAAAGGCGTCAAAGGAATGGAATTCGCTAGTCCAATACATTAACGAAAGAACATCCGCATCCGTCGTAAACTTTGGAGACCAATTTTCATCTTCAATCGAATGATCATAAAAATTTGAACTATTCTGCTCAGAGGATGTCGGTCTAAAAACGGTCGAAGTCGTCGTTGTCGAAGTCGTCGTTGTCGAAGTCGTCGTTTGCTCATTGTTTGGGTGAAAATTGCTAATTGAACGCTCAAACACCTTCCATTCTTGGTGCTTCAGGACGCTGGCAACGCGACCATTTTGCATACTATCATTCTTATAGATAACATCACCGTTCTGATCAATCGCAGCAAAACGGTAATAGCGATGGTGCTCGACCTGATAATTTGAGTCGGTAAACTGATAGGTCTGATCAGATTCAATGGTCTCCAATTGCAGCGGCAAAGACGTCCAATATGAGTCGGTTCCGAAATAGCCCTTACCATCACTATCGCCGTCATTATCATCGATATATTGTAATTCGTAATGATCTGCCGCCGGAATTGCGGTCGCATCTAGTATCCATACCTCAATATCCACCGAGCCGGAAGGGGCGTTGGAATCGTCGAATTCCACCTTAGTAAAATACATCCCAGGCGGGGGGGGCTGGGGGCCACAGTCTGGCTCGCCGGGGTCGATAATAGCGGGAAGCGGATAAGAACCCGAGCCCTGATCCGCGAATACCGCGTTCGCGCAGAACACTGCGATACTGCAGAGCACGACTGCGAAAAGTTTGAGCGGACTCCTAAACTTAGATGCGGTGCTAGGCCTGTTCGTGTAATCTGTGTCTGAAGTCATTAGGTATGGCTGGAGACCCAGCCTTATGGTTGAAATGTGAAAGTTTCGGTGCCATTGGGTTCGGTGATACCACTCAGCGGTTTCGCACCATCACTGGGATCCGCATCCCAATCGAACAAGAGCCCGACGATCTCGGAATCGAGCGTGAACGGAGCCGCTCCCAATGGATCCCCGGCCTGGTCTGTGAGGAGAATGGTTATGGTTTGTGACGCGGGGCCCGTCACCGTCTGGCTATCACCGTCCATGACCAAAATCTGCGGAATCACTTCATGGATGGGGTGGCCGACATTGTAGTAATCGGTCGGATCTGAGCCGTTGAGCAACTCGGCATTGTTGTCATAGGCATCGCCATCGGGATTGGAAGTTCCATCGTAGGTAGCCGTATTCCAGCCTTGGTCGGTCTCCCATCGGTCCGGCAGTCCATCGCCATCACTATCGGCAGAGACATGTATGGTCTGCACAGGACTCTCTACAAAAAAGCCATCCGTATCGGTCGCTACGGCGTAAATGCGATGCCCCCCTTCTATCGCAGGCAGATAATATTCATCGGTGTACTCCGCGGTAGATGAACCATAAGGATCTGTCGAAATTGGAACGGACGGATCCGTGGCATCCAAATCAAAGAACTCCACCAAGAGGTCATCCTCAGTATCCATGTCTATTGCCGTAACAGCCAGTCTCAGACCCTCGGACGTTTTATAATAGGACTGTCCCGTAGGCAATGTCCCGTAGGCGGAAATTCCGTTCCACGCAATCAAAGGCGGTGCCCCCTGGGCGACAGTCAGAGCGTCGAAAACGAGGGCCGTATTTGAGTGGTGAATCAACTTGAAGGCATTCAATTGTGGCCGAAGCACCGAAAAGGCGAGATCCGTAGCTACTGTTTGATCATTGACACCCAGCCGCCAAGTCTGAGCAGCGACATTATAAACGATCGTCATGACGTACCATTCGGATTCAACAAATTCCAAACCCGCAATCTGCGACCAGACTGAACCATCGCCGACGAACAAGGTGCCGCCAGCATCGACATAAAAGTCGATAGGGGCCTCCGTAGACGGGGTAAGCGGAGCTTCGGCAGGACTTAGAAGGACCGGTCGAACGGCGAAGCGGGCAGTTACGTAGCCCGATTGTGGCTCGAAACCATGGCTCAAGATCGTAGCCCCAGAGCCTGCGCTGAGTTCGAGCGAGAATCCGTCTTCGTCGAAATCAGTGAAGGGGGGCGCTTGCGTGTTGATCGTAGCCGCTGCCCCTACTCCAGTGAGATCCCAGCCAACATTCTCACTTGCCAGGATGAGATTACTATTCGAATAGCCGATAAAACTCTCCGACAAGGGCAGCATGAACTCCCGGTTGAAATCGGTGTCCGCATCATAGGAAAGCGTCAGGTTGTCAATCAGGACGGGAGGACCGGCGGATATCGGCAGACCCTGATAGTAGAAACTCCAAAAATAATAGGTATAACTTTCGGCATCACGAGCCGGAATGCTCTGAAAGACCGTAGCGCCATCGACGAGCAAGCTCCAGTTTGCGTTGAATGTGTTGAGCTTAATTTCGTAATGATGCCAAGTGTCGGCGTAGGTGATCCCGGTATGGGTATCGGCAATCCACACTTCCCCTACACCATCATAAACCATGAGCCGACCGGAAGCATCCAAAGTAAGAAGTATAGTTGCCTTCGCGGTGTCCGCGAGAGCCGTGGGATCGAAGGTCTCACCCAGCTGTAATTTGGCATCGAAATTGATAAACACTTCGCGGCCACTGTTGGACGGCGCGATCGGGTGCAACAGATGGTTCAAATTGTCATCATCCGTGAGCTGAACGAGTTGGTTTCCAGCATCACCGACATCCTTAATCACAGTTGCGCCAACAGCCTCCCAACCGTTCTGACCATTCAAAGAAGCCAGTGCCTCTTTTTCAAAATCAAATAATACCGGTAGATTCACATGATCCCCCAAGCTGGCTGGATCGAGCGGATCCGATCCTTGTGCGATCTCCACGTCATCATCGATATAATCGTTATCAGTATCGGCCTTATCCGGAGCCGTTCCGTAATTGTATTCCTGAAGGTTTGTCAGAGCATCGCTATCGGCAGACAAATCGGCATCATCTTCGGACGGTCGCAAACCGTAAGCGAGTTCCCAGCTATCCGGCATTTGATCGCCGTCAGTATCAACCTTCAGTGGATGCGTGCCCGCCTGGTATTCCTCAAGATTTGTGAGCGTATCACCGGGATTCTCCAGAATACCATTATGATCCAAATCTCCATCGTTATTTAAGTGAGCATCATTTATCGAATAGTCCAATAGATCAACGCTCGCATCAATTCCCCCGGAAATATTCTTCTGAATCTCCCACAAAGTGGGCATCCCGTCGAAATCATCGTCCGGATTGAGCGGATCAGTCACCAATCCATCGGTATCACCATCTGCGGCCTGATCACTCAACTCATCATCATCGAGCAATGTATCGCCATCGGTATCCGGATCTGCTGGGTCAGTGCCGACCATGTATTCTTCAAAATTCGTAAGCATGTCGGCGTCAGCGTGCCCATCATCATCAAGGATCGAATCCACAACTCCACCATAACGCAGCTCAAACCAGTCCGGTAAAGTATCATCCAGCGTCCCATCGGTATTGATAAACTCATCCGCCCCCAAATCCGGCGCTCCAACACTGCCACGGACTTCGCCATTCAAGTCAAGAAGCGAAACCGAAGGCTCGAGATTCACGCCAAGGGGGTCAATCGCTGAAGAGGCCGGGTCCGATCGTAACCAACCTTCGGCAGTCAAAACGGGATCCTCATTGATACCTGAAAAATCACCTCCACGCACAATACTATTAACGACAACCGCTCCCCCACTACTATTATCATCATAGATCGACTCATTCGCAAGATTTCCGTCATTCCCGCTCAAATCGACCTGATCCCAAAGTATGCTATTGGCGATACGAATATGGGAGCTAGATGAATTAAAAATACTACTGCCAGAACCCTCGGCACGGTTCCCCGTGAGTGTGCAATGAATGAGCTCGGTCAGACCTACATTGCTATTTTTTATGGCACCGCCATCGAAGTTCGTAACATTACCCCGAATAATGCAATTAATAAGGCGCACGCGCACATCTTCATCATTTGAAAAGACACGCACGCCCGATCCAGATTGAATCCCCGAATGAGTGATCACAAGCCCATCGACTACCGAACTGCCGGAAATGTAAAGCGACTCAACATTATCTGCCGAACCTTTGATCACTGCCTGACCGTTTTGCGACCCCAATTCCCCTAGTATCAGGATTTTCCTATCACCCGTGCTCAGACCGTATTCTTCGTAAATACCTGCGGCAATGTGGACAATAGCAAAATCACCACCAACCGAACCCATATTCACCGCATCCAAGGCCGCGCGAAGTGTGGAGAAAACGAGATCAGAGCTCGAATCCCCACCAGTCAATGGATTGACTGAAACCACCGGTGGCGCGTCAAGAACCAGATGGTCCGGGTCCGGGTCGGTTCCAAATACAGTTACCTGGAAACCATGAACATATTCCCAAGCATTCGGGTATCGATCACCATCAACATCCTCAAACGCGTCTGATCCGTCTGTCGGATTGAGACCGTTTAAACCCTCCCAGGCATCGGGCATCCCATCCAGATCCGTATCCACTGAATACAGATCCGTCACATAGCCGTCCGTATCGCCGTGAGTGCCATCGCCATACAACTCGTCACCATCGAGAAGTCCATCACCGTCAATATCAGGATCTGTAATCGGTGTGTTAAGAATATACTCTTCACCATTCGACAGTCCATCAGAGTCATCGTCATCGTCGAAATCACCGACAATCCCCAATGCCTCAATCCAATCAGGCAACCCGTCGGCATCCGCAGTGCCGTTCGAATCCGTGTACTCATCCGCGCCAATATCCGCATCCGAAGCCGACAGTGGGTAAGCCTCGCCATCGATATCCCGCAGGACCGTGCTAGCTGCCACTTTATCGATAGCCGGTGAATTATATTGAAGGTGTCCATCCTTGGTCAAGAGTGGATCAGTCTGAGCCGGAGACAGAATGAGATGATTGACCTGAAGATTGCCGGTCGCATCGGGGGTCGGGGTCAAGCAGCCCGTAAAAACGGTGGCCAGGTCCAATCCGGTAGCCAAATAAATATGACCGGTCCAATCCGGAACATCCTTGGGATTCCAGATAAGCGTGTTTGTATAATCATACTGGTAACTTGAATTAGTGAAATAGACGCCATCATAATTACCCTCGGCGATATTGTTTGCGATCGTCGACTGAATCACAGTCTGATCGCCTGCGCGCACGAAAATACCCCCCCCATCGTCACCAGCGGTATTCTCCATAATAACGCTACGCGTCAACCTAAGATCTCCGCTATGTTGATAAATACCAGCACCATCATCATCACAGGTATTCCGATGAATATACGTGTTATCGACGGTCAAAGTCGCTCCCGAGAGGTGAATCCCGCCACCATCGTTATAAATGCTGTCGCCCCATCCATTATCTCGTATGATGCAGTCTTTAACCACGACGCGATGCTCCGCCGAGCCTGAAACCTTAAAGCCCTGCCGGCTGTCGCTCAGCGTGAAACCATTCAGAACAGCACTGGTATCATCAATAAGAACCGCTTCGGAGGATGCGGAATAAATGCTTGTCACTTTGGCGCTATTGCGAGACAGAACCAACATAGGAGCGTTCGCAGAAACCTTTCCCTCGTAATCCCCGGGGAGCACTTCGATGATCGAATAGTTGTAATCATCTGCGACACCTTCGGCATCGGCAATGTTCGTGAAGCTATTGCCGGAGTTTTCCGCCAGTGTTTCGTCAACGAGGAAATAAGCGAAGTCGCCATATGATGGATAAGCGGGCTTCTCGCCAGGACCAACCGAATCAGGATCCGCATTTTCAGGATCGGTACCGAAGTAGATCTCGAATACATTCGGATACCGGTCACCATCTTCGTCCTCAAACGCGTCTTCTGGATTATTGGGATCGAGAAAAGCATAGTAAAATTCGATGGAATCGGGGATGCCGTCCGAATCCGTATCAAGATCCGGATTCAGCGGATCATTCGGCACTAGGCCGAGTCGGTATTCATCCACATTATTGAAAACATCGCCACCGCTACTGTCATCATTCGCGGTCGGTGATGTGACTCCATACTCCGCTTCCCACCAGTCGGGCATACCATCCCCGTCCTCATCCACGCGCCCAAGATACATTCTGAATCGAAAAAATACAAATCCTGAAAGGAGCGGGTCGTCACTATACTGAAGCTCATTAACTACGTGATTATTTCCTACAATCACATGATCATAATGCCAATTTACGAGATCCGTGCTGTATTCGGGAATATAGATTATATCTTCTACTGCAAAGAAGTTTGCATAGTAGACTCCCGGGTCCGAACCAAAAAGAACGTGTCGACCAAATACAATCTGCGTCTGGTCAATATTAATTGCATAAGCATCCGGAAAATTCCCGGAGAGAAACTCGGTCAAATTACTGAGACCATCGCCATCAGGATCATCATTGGGACCAGTCACGTCGTTATCCGCGGTTGAAGTGGCGTTCAAACTATAATGATATTCAAACATATCTTCCATCGTATCCCCGTCAGTATCGGGATTACTTGGATTGCAGGAATTCTCATACTCAAGCAGATTGTTCATTCCATCGCGGTCTGGATCATCGTCGGGACTATACCGTAAATCTCCAAACCAGTAGTTTTCCCAGTAGTCGGGTAAACCGTCTCCGTCGGCATCTTCTGCCGTCAAAGGGAGTAGATTCCATGAGAACAGCAACTTGAGTTGACCGATGTTCGCTATCGAAGAATTTGCTGGGGTGACATTATCCAGCCATGGGTAAGACGGAGCGTTGTCCCCAGTCTCTTCATCCAAAATCAGACCAGAAGGCCAACCCGCGCTTCCCATTGTAAAGCCGATAGCGGCAAAGCGATCAAAGAACTTGGCGCTGATGTATTTGAGCTGCCCGAGATTCGCGACTCCGTAGTCGTCTGGGTCGGCAATGCCGAAGGCATCGACCATGGCATTGATTTCAGGACCGGCACCGCCGACAGGCGCAAGTGCCGCCTCCAATTCGTCGCGGGCCTTTGCGGCGATGTATTTTAGCTGGCCGACCGTTGCGGGTGCGTGATCCTCGGGAGGCGTCCCGTGTTCGTAGAGATCCTGCAAAGATCCTTCCGATGAGATCCCCCACCATGAGGGATATTCCGGTCGTTGAAAGTCGTCATCAGCTGCGAGTTCCAAGATTTCACCTTCGGTCAGGATTCGATCATAGAGACGAACTTCGGCCAACTTCGAGTTTGTCGCCCTGCCGGAATAATCGGCGCCAATTTTGAAATTCGAGCCGCCTGTCGTCTGGATCCCGCTCGTATCCTCTCTGCTCAATTGGCCATTGATGTACCAGCGAAAATGGCCCTCTTCGCCCTCATTGTGTGCATCAAAGGTCCATGCGACATGATACCACACTCCTTCTCCTCGGACGGCCTCCCGTTCCGAACGTGGCCAGTAGTTTCCAGTCGAAGAATTGCCGTGTTCCGTGCTTTTCACCATCGTCCCGATCTGATTTCCACCGAGCTTACGATTCACGTAGGACAAGCCCGGAGAATGTCCCAGAATCCCCTGCCACCCGGGAGCTTGAGTGAGACTCAAACGGTCATCGAACATGACCCAGACCGATCCCGAGGTCTGAAAGTCAGTCTCATATGGCCCAGGATAATAGGGAGCGAGGGAGCCCGTTTGCACATGCCCAAAATTCACTTCGCCGCGAGCTGTCTGCAGGACCTGCCGATCGGCCCCTTTTGGCTCGTCGACAAAGGAAGCCCCTTCCAAAACTGTTCCGTCGAAGCCATTTCCCGAATGATCGAGCGCATCTCCGTCCAAAGGCCAATACCCAATCAAGCCATCGTCGATCCCACCGTAAGCGATCGTAAGCAGGATTCCCAGATGTAGGAATATGGAGGGGATGAGGATTCTCACGTAACGAAACGGTTAGCGGGGAACTTTTGGGTCTGATTCAAGTGTATGACCAGTAATCATTGTCCGAACATCGGAATGTCCCCTTGGGCCTCAGAGAGGAGGACGGCGCCCGACGCATTGACGCTCAACTTAACGTCCGAAGTCCCCGGAACGACCAGTTCGGACGCGGCAATGGCGGTTCCCCCGTCCCCCTGAGTCAAAGATTTCCATTCGGTGCCGTCGTAGCCTTCAAAATCAGTAGCACTTGAATCAAACCGTATTGCTCCTGGCGAAGGTGTCGCAGTTTGAAAATTGTCATAATCACCAACTAGTAATGCTCCATTAATTTGAACTGTTTCATCCAGTTCGCTCGGATAGCTCAAATGGTGCCCTAGAGCGATCCTTCCATCCCTCAGAATAGTTAAAGCATTAGATTTCCCCCACGGATCAATACCATTTCCCACCTCAAATAGAGGTTCAGAACCGGGCACTATTGGAAGACTAATATTAAAAGCCCCAAATGCACTACTAAAAGCGGTATTGGCCGTAGTTCCCACCCCGAATGCTGCGGACCCATAACCCCGGGATTGGCTTCCGTCACCGAAAGCAACTGAAAACTGCCCGATTTCCTCCATATCCGTCCCCCCATAGAAAGCATCTGCACTTCCGGCCCGGAACGCGCTCTTTTCAGGCAACCACATCAATCGAGAGCCGTTTCCTTCAGGATGCATGCCCTCTGAACTAAATTTATCTCCGTAACCTGCCCAAATAACCCCATTGCTTTCCACCTTGAACGAAGCCTTCACAGCTGGCGAAACGACCGAGTCATCAAGATTAACTGTTAGCTCATCGTCAGCCGAAAGGTCCCCATCGGAGGAGCCCGCAGCTTCGACGGCGAGGTCGCCCTCGATCGTCAAGGAGTCGGCGGCAACGGTCCAAAATGGAAACAGTGAAGCTAAAAACAATTTATAGAATGAATGATACTTCATAGGTTTCATGATGGTTCAATTGTTGTGGCTTGGTTGGAAATTTTTGCGAAGTCGCGCTTTCGAAAAACGACTCTCATTTCATTTTGAATAATCGATTCCTAACGTAAAACGACATTACCAGACGGGCGAAGAATTACGTCTTTTTCAGCCGAATTCAGAGTAGATTCGTCATATGTACCTTCGCGAATGAGAATTCGGGAACCGTGCGCAGCAACGAAAAGACCGCCCGCAAGAGATTGCTTCGGTCCGTCACCGGTTCTTGGCAATCCAGGGATTGCGCTGAGGCCATTGTAGGCGGAGTCATCTCCCGTGGTTTGGTCGACGTAATACTGGACATCGGCGTCGGCGAGAAAGGGCAATTTGCCTTGGGCATATTCCTGGGAATTATCGAGCCCGTCCCCGTCCGGATCAGCGGTGGCATCGACGTCCTCAATGGAATTCAGCGAGTCGTTCGGATCGGCATCGACGATCAACTGTTCGTATCCGTCGTCGAAGACATCGAAATCCCGGTCGGCGAAGGGGTAGATCGCGACGGCGTCTACACGTGATGGAGTGTCCGACTGTTCGGTGATCCGAAATTTCCGGAACTGAGTTTGAGGACTGGCAAACGTGACATTCGCGACCAGAGTGGTTTCCTCCAACCAGACCGCATAGGTGCCGCCAACATAATCGAGTTCAAGTGAGACCGGCTGCCATTGAGCAGGATCCACCGGCGTGTGGGAGGCAGACATCCAAGTGGATGTGCTTCCGTCGAAATAGCGCAAGAGGCCGTCTGCCCCGAAATAGAACGCGGCTGCGGAGTCGGCGGCGATTTCCGGTTCGAGGTTTTCGTACCCTTGAGGCTTCAGCATAAGGCGTAGGGTCACGACATCCCGCCCGACTGCCTGAAAGTGTCGCTCCACGGCCACAGGGTCCTCTTCCGATCCCGTGAGCAAAAGACTTTGGGCCCCTTCAGCGGATTCGGTCGCATCGGGTGTCGCGGAGGATTCGGCGAGAGAGAGAACCCATTGGTTCTTTCCATGAAGGGTTTCTCCCGTGGGGTATGCCTCAAATCCGTCGAAAAACGGAAGGCCTCCGGCATCGGCGACGTTCGGTTCGAGACCGAGCCGATACTCCTCCTCGGCTGTCCAAAAATCGCTATCGGAATCGCTCGAAACATCCGAAGGATCGTTCGGATCCAAACCGAACTGTCGCTCCCAGATGGAATCCATCCCGTCTCCGTCGTCGTCGAGACCAAGCGGCTCGTTCGTCGATACCGTTACCGCATCCAAATCCAGCCGGGAGCCCGCGTCCCCACCCGCTTTGAAACGGCTGAAGTAGGGACTGTTCCAGGCGAAACCGTAGTCGGAGGCGATTTTGATGTCATCGATCCAGAGCGACCAGGTTTGCGAACCGTAATCGAGGCGAAGGGTGACCCGACGCCACGCTTCCCAGTCACCGGGAGATCCCACGGAGCGGTAGACTCCGCCGCCATCGCCTTCGCCGTCAAAGGCAAGAAAGCGCCCGTCTTCACGCTGAAAAAAGACTCCGGCACTTCCCCGGGCGATTTCCGGATATTCGTCGTCGGCGACCCAACCGAGTTTCCCGTAAAAATCGAGCCAGACCACCGATTGCCCGGAGCCCGCGAAATATTGCACCACAGCCCCGGCCTCGCCCGTGTTTTCGACTTGCAAACTTTGGAGACCGTCGGGCGTGCCCGCTTCATCGATCACCGAGAGAACAGCGCCGCCCGAGGCAACGCTGAACGAGGAGGACGGGGGCGAACCCACCGCGTCGCTCTCGAAATTTTCGGCAAAGGGAATGGGCGCCAGACCGGACCGGTCGGCGACCAATGGATCGGTCCCCTCGGCGATCTCCAAGCCGTCGGGAATGCCATCACCGTCACTGTCGGCGGTTCCCGCGAGAAGTCCTTTGAGAAACTCCTCCAAATTGGAGAGAGCATCGAAGTCGTTGTCCTCATCCCGGTCATCGAGGCTGGTCGACATCCCTTCGGCCGTTTCATAGGCATCGTCGACCCCGTCCTGATCCACATCCTCAAAAAGGGGATTGATCCCACCGGCGTAAAAATAGTCGAAGAAGACCTCCTTGTCCGCATCGCCCCGCAATTGAAAGGAAGTCAGGCTCACTGCGGACGGATCCAGGAAGGCGAGATTTGCCAGAACGAGATCGTTGTTCAGATAAAGATCCCAAAGGCCCGTTCCGTAATCCAACCGATAGGTGAAGCGGATCCACTGATTGGCCACGCCATCGGTCGCGAGCACCTCCCAATCCGCATCCACCCAAACGGCATCCCCGGTTCCGGTTCCATCGGCCGCCCAAACGGAGCCGAAACTTCCGCTGGCTTCGCCGACTACCGCCGACAACGCAACCACCCCGGGAGCCGTCGACGATGGAAGAGATTCGGTCGGCGTCAGCACCGGCTTTAAGAAGAAGTCTACGAAACGAACCGAAGAGGGAACTCCATCCGAAATGGATAGATCCAACAACGGCCCCGTGGTTCCCGGAGAAAGCAACACCGATTGATCGCCGGAGAAGGAATCGAATGCGGTGACTGAAGCGGTTCCCGTGGCAACGAAAGGAGTCGGCGAATCGTCGACAGCGTATCCTTCGCCCACTTCAAAATCGATCTCGATCGGCAGAGACACTTGAGCGACCCCCGAAAGAGGAATGCTAACGCCATAAAAAAAGATCCTTCCGCTGCTGCGGAGGAACCGTTTCATCAACCGGGAGTTCATCAAGCTCCCCGGTCAACTATTTCCGCCAGAAGCACAAGGTCTTCCGAATCGAGCTTCGGGCGATATCCGGCATCTGCTTCCAGGAAATGAACAGTGAGGAAACAATCACAAAGGTTCCGACTCCGGAAATCTCAATGACCGTGCCAGCCGCCGTTTCGCCCGCAGAGGCGATCAAAGGCAGAAAGAAAGCGAGAACAGGGAAAAAGAGAAAACGGCTCATTGGGGAAGCGGGCTTAAAATTTTTATTCGATTTACCTCAGAAACGCCCGACATCAGGCGAAGACGACCCGTTGTACCCCCGTGCTCCAATTTCTGTCAAACGATTTCTAAAATATTGAATAAAAATATCTTACAAATGGGTGAATCCCCCATTTCGCCGAGTGACTACATGACAGATCAAGCCTTTCACCTTCGATCTCCGAGGAACTGATGACCAATGACTTAGGCTCGGGATCTCGGAATTTTCACCAATCAAGGAGGGAGGGACGCATGGAGAAACTACTATCGTAGTTCCTCTACTGCAAAGATGGGGAGAACTACTGTCGTAGTACCTTTACGACAGAGGCGGAAAGAAACTACTATCGTAGTTCCTCTACTGCAGAGACAGAGAGAAACTACTTTCGTGGCTTCTCTACGAGAATGAGGGAAATGACGGGGCGAACCAGAAACGCTGGATGCAAGACCCGGATCCCTTTCGCAAGGACAGTTTCAGTCACCAAAATACGAATACCGCTCTTCCTTTAAGCGGGCGACCCAAATGACGTCAGCAACTGTGTTTTTCATGCAAGGGACAACTCCTGATTTTTCGCGATAGAGTGTAGGTGTATAATGATCTTTCTCATGGCGGCGGTAAGGGCGACTTTGTGGGGTTTCTGTCTTTCTTTGAGGCGTGCAACGTAGGGTTTGATGACGGGATTGTGGGCAGCTGCGGACTGTGCGGCCATGTATAAGGCTCTGCGGACTTTTGCCCGTCCTCCTTCGATTCTCCTGCGTCCCTTGTGGGTTCCCGAGTCTTGATCGAACGGGGCGACTCCCACGAGGGCGACCAATTGGTTTCTCCCGAACTGCGTAATATCACCGAGGTATGCGAGTATCGACCAAGAGGTCACCGAACCAATGCCTTTAACGCTGCAGAAGAGTTCGTCGTTTCTTTTCAAGGTTTCGTCGGATCCCACGCATTTCTCAAGCTCCCGGTCGGTCGTGTTCAGTTCCTGTTCGAGGGTTTTCAGCACTCGCAGGTAAGACTTCCTTAAGGAAGCCGGAGCTTTTTGAGTCCGGTTTTTCTCTTGTGTAATCATGTCGGAGAGCTGGGCTCTCCGGTCGAGCAATTCGATCATTTTTTTCCGCACGGGTGTGGGAGGATCGCATCGACGGGGCTTCTTTTCCTCCCCGAAGCGTGCAAGGATATGAGCGTCGATGGGATCGCTCTTGGCTTTGAGTCCTTCGCTTTTGGCGAAGTGTCTCACCCGGGAGGCATTGACCAGAGAAACGGCAATCCCGTGCTCCCAAAGGTCCTCTAAGAGAGCCTTCTCGTACCCTCCGGTAGCCTCACAGATCACATGTGGGATTCCCTCTTTTGGAAAGGCCTTTCTCAGAGAGGTCATTCCCGACGGTGTGAAGGGAAACCTCCGTTTACCTGAGGGAAGACATACTTCCAGCGTTTCCTTTGATATATCGACGCCGATGTAGGTGACTGTCTGGGTTGAATCCATAGCTTATATCTTCCTTGTAGAGATGAGCTCACCGGTTTTACGCTGGGGCTCTGTCAACTGTTTGATATTAAGCCAGGAGGCTACCGGGTGATCCGTGCTGACGTTCGAACTCTTTGGGTTCATGGTCTTGATCGATCTCTCCCGGAGCCGTCCGTCTGCGGTGGCCACCGCAGACGGACTTCCTGGCACTCCCCAGAGTCTCACTTCCAGAGAGATTTTTCGAGCCCCTCCTCCGACGAATGAAAGTATCCATTCTCGGAAGCGCTCAAAAATCAATGAACATACGGGCATCCTACAAGGTCTTGATTTTTGACAATTGATCATCGTTCACGCCAAAAGATCACTCCAAAGTCTCTGCAATTCTCTCGATTTCTTTTCTGACTCCCGGATTCTCATTCGCCCGTTTTGCCGCTTGCGTCGGAGTCGACATCGAACCCGTTCCGAGTCGTTCGGCCAGCCAACGGTTGGAAACCGAGGTCCGTTTCTTCATTACCGCTGCCAACAGGCACTTTTCCCGCGACATTTTCGGACGGGGAAGGGCTCCGAGATCAATCCCGGCGACCGTCGCCGCCTGAACGAGTTTTTCCTCCCAAACCATCATTCGCTCCTCCTTCAAGGCCTTCGGCTCCAAACCTTCGAAACGAACCCGGTCCAATTGAGCCCCCTTGGCCTTCGCTTCATCCCGCATCGCCTTGCGAAACTCCTTCGATCCCTTACACCAGCCCCGGCTCATCTGGGCCTCGGCCAGCTTCTTCTTTTCGAATTCATCCTCTGCCAGCCAAACCAAATAATCTTGGTAGCGATTCCACCCAGTCCGATTGTCGCCTAGCCCACCCGATTCGGATAAAACCGTCGAAAATTCCAACCATCCGGGACGCTCCCTTTTCTCGAGCCGAAAAAAGCTGCTCCAGCGATACTCCCCAAGATTTTCCGCCGAAACGATGCCCGCACGAACCGGATTCAGGTGAATGTAGTGGCAAACCTGCGCGAATACATGCCCGGGCTCCACAACAATCCCCTTGTAACGCCCCTGAAACGGGCGCCCCGTCCAGTTCCGAAAACGATTGAACCGGCGAATCCACGTCCCCTGCAACCATTTCATCCCCTCGCTTAAATTCGGTTCGCCAAGCTCCACGGCAAGATGAAAGTGATTGCTCATGATTACATAGGCATGCACGCGCCATCCAAACCGCTCCGCCGCCTCCCCCAATACACGTTCAAAGGCCTCCGCAGCTCCCTTCCCCGAAAAAATCCTCTGACGATAGTTTCCGCGGTTCAAGACGTGATAACATCCTCCCGCATACTCTACTCTCAGGGGCCTCGCCATAACCGTGAGCCAATGCACACGCCTCGTACCTGTCAAGAATCAAGACCTGACGTCGTCTGGTATCC